>DAOTXB010000734.1:0-4372 GCA_034435575.1 Anaerolineae bacterium | reverse complement strand
TCGGTTGTGCAGGAACAAGAAGCACGGCAAGTCGCGGAAGCCGCCTCTAAGATGAAAGACCTGTTCCTCGCCAATATGAGCCATGAATTACGCACCCCATTGAACGCCATCATCGGCTTTCTGCGCGAGATGCTCTATAGCCAGCAACTCAACCCCGATAACACCCACATGGCGGAACGCTCACTGGCGAACAGTAAACGGCTGAACATGCTGGTGAACAGTGTGCTTGATCTGTCGCGGCTGGCGGTGGGTAGCCTTGAGCTGGTGGTGATGGATGTCAACCTTAAAGAGTTGGTGCAATACATCCGCGATGATTTATCCATCCAGGCGAAGGAAAAAGGCTTGCGCTTCGAGCTAGCGTTTGACCCGCACTTGCCAACGGTGATTCAGCATGATGAAGAACGGTTGACGCAAATTATTTCCAACCTGCTGGTCAACGCGATCAAGTATACACAACAGGGCGAAATTCGGCTGACGCTATCGCAAAAGGACGACGCACTCCTCCTCATCGAAGTGCGGGATACGGGCATCGGCATTCCACAGGATATGTTCGCGTATATCTTCGAGAATTTCACGCAGATCAAAAACGAAGCACCTGTACAGGGCGTTGGGCTGGGGTTATCCATCGTCAAGAATTTATCGGAATTGATGGGCGGGCGGGTGTCATTGAGAAGTCAACCCGATGCGTACACCATTTTTACGGTAGAATTGCCCTTGAACCTGCAACAGTAGAGAAGCGTGTGTGATGAGCAAATCAGTCTTAGTCATTGAAGATGATCCCGATGGACAGGAATTAATCTCGCGGATGCTGTTCCGTGCCAAAATTCCGGTGGAGCTGACCAGCACGGCGGAGGATGCCTTGCAGTTGGTATCTAGCGACGAGCATGTGATCGCGATTATTGACCTCGCGTTGCCGGGCATGGATGGCTTTCAGTGTATCAAGCACATTCGTGATGATGCCGCCTTAAAGTCGCTCCATTGCATCGCGGTGACGGCGTTCCACACACCGGCGTTACGGCAACGGGTGATGGAAGCGGGCTTTGATAGTTACTTCGCCAAACCCATCGATGATCGGCGTTTTTTGTCCACCATCAGCGACTTGTATCATCAATCCACCTAGCAAATTAGTTTCATTTTATGATGTCTGAATCAGGTGCTTCAGAATCTTAACACCTAATCATAAGCGCATCGCCTGGTTGCGGATGTCACTGGGCGTTGCGCCGGTGGCGACCCGCACGCGTTTTGAAAAGTGATGCTGATTCTGGAATCCACATCGATGTGCAATGTCACCGATGGCGAGACCCGTATATTTCAACAGTTCAATGCCACGTTCTACCCGATATGCCCACACGTAATTCATCGGGGTTTGTCCCTGCGTGGACTTGAACAAGCGCGTGAGGTGCGATGGACTACATAAGGCGGCATTGGCGATCTGTTTCACAGTTAACGTTTCGCTGAAATGAGCATGAATAAACTCGCAAGCCGCCGTCACATTGACGTGGATATCGTTGTGAGTTCGCCTTGTCTGTGCTTGTTCTCCCTCCCCAATGTACAGCCATATCATCTGTAAGCAGAGGGCATGGAGCATAGGTACAACGGTTGGTAACGTACTCTCACGTAATTTGAGTGCAATGAATATCAGTTTTGTCATACGGTTGGAGAGCGGAATATGTCGGGGTAATGCGTGCAGGCGTGCCTCCATCTTAGGATGCAGTGAACCAAAGGATGCATGCACAAAACTGTGCCATGTATCGCGATCAGTTGCGAAAGCGAAGCGCTCTATGTACCCGGGATAGAGAATACATACACGGGGTGAGGGTACGACGATGCGCTCATCATTCACCCACACCGTCATCTGACCGGAATGAAGAATTACCAACTGATAATTTTCCTGTTTACGTGTTGCTAATCTCCCCCCCGGTGGATACACAACATCGCCGAAATAGCTTTTGAGCGGGAACGGCAGAGTAACAGTTTCAGACAAAATTAGGTGCTTTCATGATAAATTATGCGTGTTTCAGATACATAAGTATTTCTCGATTATGCTATTGTAGATAGACATGCTAGGACACGTCAATAGGAACAGGTTTATGCATCAATCGCTCGCGGAATTCTATAAAGAAAACGGTTACTTGATTGTTCGGAATGCAATTAGCACCAGCGAAGTGCGGGAAATCCTAAATGAAGCAACGCGTATCTTCAGGGGAGAACGAGGAACTGACATCCGAAATTACGCTCCACCACCGCCCGACGAACCAGACCACGAGATGTTAAGACGGTATTTGTGCATTCACTTTCCACACAAATTATCCAATATCATATGCAATTATCTGGCACATCCTGCTGTTGTAGATGTACTGACACAGGTCATTGGTCCCAACGTAAAGTGTATGCAATCGATGTTGTTTACGAAGGCGGGTGGTAAACCCGGACAAGCATGGCATCAAGATGAGGACTTTATCCCTACCCGTGATCGCTCCCTGACTGGTGCGTGGATAGCACTCGACGACGCGACGGTGGACAATGGGTGTTTGTGGGTGATCCCCGGCTCGCACAAACACGGCATATTGTGGCCCATGGAAGTGCAAAATGATCCGCGCTTTGATTGCGCCGCCGAGTCTGGAGGGTTCCCATTTAAAGATGAGGATGCAATTCCGGTTGAGGTGCCTGCAGGAAGTATCGTGTTCTTTAACGGGTATTTGCTCCATCGCTCACTCCCCAACTACACCGAGAATCAGTTCCGACGTGTGCTGGTGAATCATTACATGAGTGCTGAGTCTCTTTTACCGTGGCATCGCCCGTCTGAAGGCACAGCTATGGCGCTTGCTGATTATCGCGATATTTTGATGGTCGCTGGTATCGATCCTTACGACTATAAGGGTACTGAGTCAATCAGTAAGCCGTCTCTGCGGAGTAGTGGTGAAGGCGGGTGCGACAATGGCGTTGAAAAGGCGGAAAGCCCCCGGGTAAGGACTATTGGCGGTATTAAGTGAAGCTCTATCTTTTATGCTCGTATATACAAAATGAGGTCGGTTTCACGGACTGTGCGAAGCCCCTGACGTACACAGCGCTACGATTTCTATAGGTCGCATAACGTCAGTTACTGACCATTTCATGCATGCGGATGCATCGATTATTCCTACATTGTGTGAACATTGTGGGGACTATCTTCCCACAATGTTGAATGTGGCAAGTGAACGTAACTATAAATTACGAAAGCACAGTTAACTTCTGTCACCTGTTCGCCATCCAGCCCGTTCAATATATGAACGAACCCTTTGAAATTGTTTTTCTGTTACAAATTTGAAGCGGATTGGTGGTTGTGTGTAGAATTCTATATAGGGACCATCTGCCCAAGGTGGTGTCAAAATATTTCTATCTCCAACATACTTGAATCGCCTGATACCATCAGCATAATCTTCCCAATCATCGTCGGATTTATTGTTTGCTTTTTTAATCTTTTCCCACATTTCAGGGTTCAAGAATTCTTCAACATACTTCTCGTAACAAGTTTCAAAGTCGATAAATTTTTCTTGTTCCTCGTCCTTGTACCAGAGCCCCTCTTTTGTCATGCGGCTAATCTGCTCTCCGTCCAAATGTATGACTGTCATGCAATTTTGCTCCTCTTTTGTTTGAACCAGATTTTCCACCCTGCAACTTTAGCGTATTTTCAAACCATTTTCGAACACGCATTTAGCAGAACGCTTTTATCATCTACTAAGTTGATTCTTTTACAAACTAAAATAAGTATTTTCTTGCTAAAAGTTATTATTTGAGTTATTGTACAATCATCCGGGAGAAGATACATGATGGCTGTACACAATCCATTCCAATCCAACATCATACCCACCACACCCATCGCACTGTCGCCGGTGGATTATCGCACAGTGCAATTATTGCGCCAGCGCGGGAGCTTATCGCGCACGGTGATTGCGGATGAGATCGGCTATTCACCCTCGAAAATTACCGCAGTCGTCAACAATCTGTTGGCGCGTGGCATCGTCGAAGAAAAAGAAGATAGCACCTACACCGGTGGGCGACGAGCGAAGGATTTGTACTTTAATCCATCCTTCGGCTACCTGCTTAGTGTCAGCATTGAAAGCGATAAGCTCGATCTGACGCTGGTCGATTTTTCCGAGCAGGTGCGTGTGCGGAAAATGATCCCGATTGCCATTGACGATGGTCCGAGCGCGATTATGCAAATCATGCGTGATTTCGTCCTCGAACGTCTCGAACGCTTCAGCATACCGATGAACAAAGTGCTGGGGGTGGGCGTGTCGTTACCGGGGTCGGTGGATCAGGTCAACGGTATTCCTTATGATTCATCGCAATTACCCGGCTGGGGACGTTATCAGATTGTGAGCTTTCTGCG
>DAOTXB010000733.1:0-1723 GCA_034435575.1 Anaerolineae bacterium | reverse complement strand
ATGCAATGTATGTGGATGATTGTCAGTCGCAAGTTGGGGCGATTGTGTCACGGTTTGCGGAGAGAGATGGCACAGCGATTGTCCATTGTCATGCGGGGAAAGACCGCACTGGTATCATCACTGGTTTGATATTAGCACTCGTCGGGGTTGCAAATGATGATATTGCTAAGGATTATGCCGAGACAAGCAAGCATATTGGGCATTTGGTAGAAGAATGGCGAGCGTATGAAGAGCGTCAAGGCAATGATATGGTGCAATTTGAGCGTAACAATGCTTGTGCGCCAAAAACGATGTTAGCTATGTTGAAGCATGTGCGCGAAACCTATGGAGATGTGGCAAGCTATTTGCGGGACTGTGGTGTATATGATGATGCTATCAAGCAGATAAGAGCGAAGTTATTGGGATAGCTTTCAGGATTCACTTTTTATAAACTGACTCGCTCCGATGTAAGGTCTTACATCTAGGATGCGTCTAGAGGATAGGTGATTGCATAAATAGGTGCAAAGTTGTCGCAACTAAATGTTGACGAGGCTATGGGCAGACCGCTATAATATGCAACGCTCTACACAATGGGTGTGGGGCATTTTGTTGTCTGTTAACCAATGTTCCCCGCATGTTGACCCGTGAAACGGTTTTCGGCTGTGGACGTGAAGTGAAGGTTGGAGAATACATATTATGTATGCAATTATCAATGTCGCCGGACGGCAGTACCGTGCCGTTGAGGGGCAGTACATCGACGTGAACCGTCTGCCCAACGAAGAAGGCGAAGAACTTACGATTGACGAAGTGTTGCTCGTCTCAAGTGACGATAGCACAACGATTGGCACGCCCCTTGTGGAGGGTGCTACAGTAACTGCGACGGTTGAACAGCAATTTCGTGGTGAGAAATTGATTGTTTATAAGTATCGTCAGCGCACGAGCTACCGTCGTAAGCGCGGTCATCGCCAATACCACACACGCATTCGTATTAATTCGATTAACGCATAAGTGTGGTCTACGCATTCTGATTCTGATTCGTAAATTTAAGCATAAAGGGGCAAGACATCATGGCACATAAAAAAGGTGCTGGTTCGACTAAGAATGGTCGCGATAGTAATAGTAAACGCCTCGGCGTGAAAAAGTTCGGTGGTGAAGCTGTGATTCCTGGTCACATCATCGTGCGCCAACGTGGTACAAAATTCCATCCAGGCGAAGGCGTGAGCATGGGTAAAGATTACACCATTTTTGCTACCGTCGAAGGCTATGTGGAATTCAAACGTTTGCGCGGGCGTAACGGTCAAAAAGAAATCAACATTGTGGCTGAACGCAAGCAGTAACATCCTAGCCACCTATTGAATTACATGGCTGGGTAAGCAAGGGTTCGTGCAATTTTGGTAAGGGGAGCGCCAAGCAGAGCGTCCTTACAGAAGCATGTAACTTGTGTTATCTAGCTATATCAATCACAACCCAATATACACTGGTGCAACGCTACTCAGGGATGACGAGCCGTTGTACAGAGGAGATTGAGACACATGAGAGAAGACATTCATCCATCTTGGTATCCCCAAGCGACTGTTGTTTGCCAATGTGGTAACACGTGGCAGACAGGCGCAACGGTGGAAGAAATCCGTACAGAAATTTGCTCAAATTGCCACCCGTTCTTCACAGGCGAACAACGCATTGTGGATACGGAAGGTCGCGTTGACAAGTTCATGAAACGCTTGCAACGTCGTGACAAAATTCG
>DAOTXB010000732.1:0-11012 GCA_034435575.1 Anaerolineae bacterium | reverse complement strand
GCGATTTTCGACGAACTAAATTTGCGAATTAGGTTTATTTTTCGTTTGCAGAATAGTGTTATAATAGGATCATTCTCAGACATCAGGCAGAGATTAAGGGATACTTTATGGAATTGTCGCACGAACAGGTACGGAACATTGCTGAATTGGCTAAGCTCCAACTTACCGATGAAGAAGTTGCAACCTATGCTGGTCAGTTAAAAGATATTCTAGCGTATTTTGAACACCTTCAAGATGTAGATACCTCACACATCGAAGCAACCGCTTCGGTCTTGCCGTTGACCAATGTGTTACGACAAGATCAAGTGGGCCAGGCACTTCAGACTGATGATGTTGTTGCCAATGCACCGGACTCACTTGCCGATCAATTCCGCGTAAGCGCGGTACTGGACGAATAGAGCACGAAGGGATTCTTAATGTCGAACAATCGCTTGCTTCTGGTTGAAGACGATTATGATGTCGCAGAAATGCTCGTGATGTATTTTGAATCACAGAATTATGATGTATTCCACGCGGACACTGGCGTAGCGGGTATTGAAATGGCACGTACACGCTTCCCCAATTTGATTTTGTTAGATGTTATGCTCCCGCATATGGATGGCTACGATGTGTGCATCAAACTTCGTGGCATGTCGCTGACAAAATACATCCCGATTTTATTCCTCACACAAAAAGACGAACGGGCTAGCAAAGTACGCGGTCTAGAACTCGGCGCGGATGATTACATCACCAAACCCTTTGATATTGACGAATTGCGTTTGCGTGTACAGGGGTCGATCAACCGGGCAACGCGTGAGAATTTGCACGAATCGCGTACTGGTCTTCCGACAGGTCCAATGGTGGATGAAGAAATTGTGAAGCGCAAAAAATCTGATAGTGCATACACTTGCCTGAATTATATTGTTGATGGGTTCACGGCTTATAATGATGTCTATGGATTTATGGCAGGAAATCAGGTGATGCGCCATGCCGCGACGACCATTCAACGCAATGTTAGTGAACTCGGCACAGCATATGATTTTATTGGCATCACCAACGATGAATTTATTGTACTAACCCACACCGACGATGTGGATACCTTAGACAGAATTATTCAAGATACGTTCGCTGAGGAAATCAAAGCCTTTTATACATTTATGGATGTCGATCAAGGTGGGGTATTGCTCAACGAAGGAAAATCGAATGAGACACTGGTTGGGTTGATGCAATTCTCCGGCACGAGGGATCACCTAGCGAGCGCGACCCGCTAAACAAACATCACACAAGGTTTTGGGGCAATATTGTGCTAGATAAACCCAAATTGCTTTTGCAAGCGAGTACGAATCGTCGTCGTTTTATGCGCCGTGCGATCTGGTTGCTTTTAGCCATTGTCGCAGTAAGTGCGGCTTGGATTGCGCTAGATGAAGCCGTAAACCGCGACGTATTTGATCGTGATGTATTGAGAATTGGGCAATGGGTTGCTGTCATCCTAATCGTGTTGCTATTACTTCGCATTATCTTCAATGTCTATCGCTGGTTGATAACTAAAAATGAGACTATTCAGTTGCTTGATCGTGGATTTCGCTGGCAAAAAGGTAAACACCTCCACAAATATAGCTGGGCACATATCAAGACCTATAGAGATACCACCCGAAAAGGGTTGTTCGCGCGGGGTGGGCTGATCTTTACTATGCGCGATAACGAAACCTTCAAACTGACTCGTCAACATGGTGATCTAAATGCACTCAAAACAGCGCTTGAACCGATTATCGCGGATATTACGGGCACCGTGATCGGGCGGGCACTCCGCAATAAGAAGCGCGTCAAATTACATCCGTCGTTGATAATTAGCGCAGGTGGCGTTATAGCGGGCGATGCCAAAATTCGCTGGAGTCAGGTGGATATTGTTGTCAAGAAAAATAAATTGCGTGTCTCAAAATTGGGGAAGTCCAGTAAATTTAAAGTCGTGCGTACCTATCCTGTCGGTAAAATAGATAATCTACCTGGCTTTCTTGATATTGCGGAGAGTGTCATCCGCAATCATCAACCGAAACGCTTTAACATCAAGACATATGGTGCAGGGTGAAATCGTGAATAAGCAGGTTTTCAGCAGGCATCGGTTACCACAACCATATCGTGCGCTATTGATTGTTTTCTGGCTGTTACCGATAGTACTCATGATTACTACGATTGCTATCGGTCATGGGATGTCAGTCGCGTTTTTTGATCCGCGCTTTTTGTTGATGATTGGTGTGTTGTCGTTGCCCGCGCTTTACATCTGGCAAGAGGGTATAGATGTGGTCGAGGATGGGATTATTTCCCGTATTTATATCCCGCGTTATTACACATATGCAGAATTACATACATGGCGATTAGGCGATCAACCACAACGCCGTGTGTTGACCATCTGGCACCGCACTGGCGCGAAGGTACTCGAATGTCATGCTGTACACTTAACCGCTTTCGGGCAATTAAAACAGGTGCTTCAGCAACATTTACCGTATCGCTAAAATCTGTGATCGTTTACATATTCCGCAATTTATTGATCAAACGTGAGATCAGGGTTCTGTTTTTTGAGTGACGTTGTTGGAGTTTTGCCAGATCTCTTAGACGTGTGATTTCGCTGACAAAAATGGTGTGGTGCGTGGTTTCACCGTTGACCTGATACCATTGATTACCCAGGTAAAACACACGGGGTGTCTGACCATAAACCTCGTTGAAGGCAGTTTGATATTCTGTAATGAACCGATCCGCTGGATGCGTGCCAGTAGACATATTACCTTTTACCTTATGTTGAAGTTTGGGTTTGTATACTATAACTTTAATAACATTAAACTAACTATATTATGGTGCTAAGAAACATGCAGATATATTTTACGAAAAAATTATGAATTTCGCTTAAAAATAGCAGAATGCACCAGCCAATTTTATGTCATAAATTTGTTGTGCTTTAAAAATTTGCCACGTAAATATGTATTATCTGTTAGACTTGACTTATACTTAACGAATTATCAACTCGACTATTGAAGCTATGAGCTACCTAATCATGCGGCGCGGTCCAAAACCTGAAACGACTTATCCTTTAACAAAGGATGAAATCAAAATCGGGCGTGGATCAAAGAATGAAATTGTTATTCATGACAACGAAGTCAGTCGAGAGCATGCGATTCTCAGGCACACTGAGAATGGGTATGAGATCGAAGATCTTGGTTCAAGTAATGGGACCTACGTCAACGGACAGCAGGTTGATGGTATCTGGTTACTGAGTTCGCGCTGTATCATCGAACTTGGCGATATGATTACCTTTGAATATCACACGGGTGAACCCAACGACGAAACGTCAGAAGTCCGCGTCAATGAAATTAACCTCGAAGAGTCAACGTCGCATTATTTGATCGTCAAAGTACATTCTCAAAAAGAGCCCTCAGTCTATCCACTCTTAGAATCTAGCCTGACAGTCGGGCGTGGTGTGGCGAATGATGTGGTGATCGTTGAGCCAGAGATGAGCCGGCAACATTTTCGTCTCACGGCTGTTGGTCGTGGCTATAAAATTGAAGATATGGGGTCTACAAACGGAACCATGGTCAACGGGGAAGTGCTTTCAGACGAACGCATCCTTTCCCCGAATGATGTGATTCAAATTGGCATGATGGTGCAGATCCTGTATTCAAATAACGCGGATCAAGCCGTTTCTAATATGACCACCACAAACCTAAAAGATACGGACGAAGTGCCGGCAACATTTTCATCGTCGGCGACATCCGCGAAGACCGAACGTGCCAAGCGCAAAACCTCGCCAGAACAGGTGCCTTCAATTTCGTTGCAAAATGCCAACCACACAACGGTATTGGGAACCGGTGTAGAAAATGTTGACCTGAAAAATCAACTGCTCATTACCTATGCGCGCGACGATTGGGAATCTACCGTTGCGCCACTGGTGAATACACTTCATGATAATGACATTAATGCGTGGGTTGAGCAATATCTGATTAATGGCAGTAGTGATTGGCGGGTCGCTACTGAACAAGCGCGCCTTGAATGCTGGGGGTTATTGGTGGTTGTCACACGTAATTCAGTCGCGACTGATGCGGTCAAGAAGAATTGGCGACACTTCATTAACCGCGAGAAGCCGATTATTCTGTTGGTACGTGATTTGATTGACACATTGCCACTTGGTTCAGACAAAGCGACTCAGATTGACTTTAATCCCGCGTTGCCTTCTGTGGCATATAAGCAGATCATTACGGAAATTCTGCGTCTACAGCCGTAATAATTGCCGTTACTTTAATGAATTTGTTCATAAATTTTGCTATTTTAATGGTTATTCGTATTATTTTAGCGTAATATATTGAAATAAACATACGGTAATTTGTGAGACTTCTATGGGTAAGACTTGGGACTACCGGGCACTATATCAACTATCACGCGCCCTCCACAATCAAAAACTGGATAAATCTAAGCAACTCAATAAGACTCTGACGACGCTCGGAGATATATTCGATGTTACACAGGGATGTGTTGTCACCTTTAATGATGATGACAGTATTGATCGCGCGTATGTGTTGGATGTCTCCCGAAAAATTCCCAATGAGTTTTGGAATACGATGCTTATGCAAGGGGTGATCGGTTTTGTTTATCATAGTCGGCGCACGGTCAATATTCGTAACATCGACACTGATCCGCGCTGGATGTTAACAGGGCGCATACCGGAAACTGGCTCTGCCATTGGCGTACCTTTGCGGAACGATTTTAATGTGTTCGGCGCAATTTTATTGATGCATCCTGCTGTAGATTATTTCGATGATAACGCAGTGTCGATGCTGGAAGAAATCGCGAGTCTTGTTTCCACCGCGATTAGTAATTCTGCTGAATATGACGCGGCACAAACGGGGGATACTCGCTATGAACATCTGTTTAATGGAACAGCAATCCCGATCGTATTGACCACACTTGATGGCAATATTCTGGATGCGAACCCCTACACTTGCGATTTTCTTGAATACAAACGAGAAGATTTGCTAGGATTACCGATCACCACCATACACGGTATTAGTGAATCCATCAGCGAAGATGGACGTTTTCATGATCTTCCAGTCAATGAAGAACGCACATTTAATGCCACCGCCTTTAAACATGATCGGAATGAGATTCCTGTAAGCATCCGGGCAAGACGCATTCGTCTGCGTGGGCGTGATGTGGTGGAATGGGTGTTACAAGACGCAACAGACCATATGCAACTAGAACAATTGCGTGGCGATCTTTCTGCCATGATTTATCATGATTTACGCGGTCCGTTACATTCAATCAATGGCAGTATCAACCGTCTTGGTAAGGTGCTCGCTAATCATGAGAATCCGGCGGTTTTAACCCTGTTACAAATTGCGATTCAGAGCACACGGCAATTACGTCGTCTGGTCGATAGCCTGCTGGATATTCGCCGTTTGGAAGATGGCAAGGCTATTCTTGACCGTCAGCCGATGGAATTACGCGTGCTATTAGCAGATGCGGCACAACTTGTACAACAAATTGCCTTTGAAGCAGGACAGAAAATCCGTTTTGAACTGGAGAATGATCTGCCTTTAGTGGTCATTGATGGTGACATGATGGTGCGTGTGGTGATTAATCTTTTAGAGAATGCGACGAAATACACCCCGGAAGGCGGTGTAATCATGCTTGGTGCGACCATCGATCATGAAGCGAGATTTGCCCGCGTCTTTATAAGAGATTCTGGTCCTGGCATCCCATACAATATGCAGCATCAAATCTTTGATAAGTTTAACCGTGTCAAATATCATAATGCACCACCCGGCATCGGGCTTGGTTTGGCATTTTGCCGTCTTGCGGTGGAAGCACATGGCGGAACGATCTGGGTAGAAAGCGAACCGGGCAACGGTGCAGAATTTATCTTTACATTGCCGCTCGATGTAAAGCCTGAAGCGACTGATACTTCTGAAATGGTCAGGGTTTAGACCTGCTTATGTAAATCCGCTAGCAAGCCATGACAGGCTTTTTCAAGTTGTGCCTCAAGCAATTTTATTCCTTCTTCGCTCGGCTCATAAAGAATAATCCGTAAGTGACGCAGGTCAAATGGCACGTCCTCGATATCCTGAACAATGAGGATGCTCGGCTTACCTATAGCATGAGCAATGCCAAGTTCATAATAAACGTTCGGGTTGCGGTCAGTACATTCCGCGACGACGATGCGACAATGATAAATAGCTGACCATATCTCGTCGATTATCGCATTTTCAGAGAAAAAATCATCTCCACGAATGACCTTCAAACCTGCCTTCGCAAACTTCGGTTTGATATGGTCACGATAGATCGAATCAAATTTATCTCTAAAGGGCATAATCATAAATACATCAGATTTGAACTGGTCATTCATTGAAGGGGCGCCAAAAATGGATTGCACGGTCATCGTACCATCCTCGCGGTGCATCTGTTCCACAATCTGGTGCATGCCGCTCAGTATCTTTACCTGTAAATCATCAAGATTATCGAACATGCTATAGGAGACCTCAGTTTTGATACGTTGCATAAATGCTTCTAACATCACCGCATCGTCACCACGATCAACAAAATCTGCCCGCCATAGGGCTTGTGGATTGATCCTATAAAACAAGGTTTTCAGGTTGTTCTTTAACGCAAGCTCGTATTCCACTTCGATTAAGGATTTCTTCCATATAGGGGAAATAGTGCCATAGCTATGTGCATAAATGCCAATGAAAACATCCGCTGTTTTGATCTGGCTTTCCAGATAATCGGTGTTACGGTCATTTGCTAATCCCACTTCGTCCCGTGCAATTGGCAACATGCCTAATTTGACAACCGCATCTGCAATGGCATCACGATAGTCATGCAAGTCTTCATGTGTACTGCTGATGTAGACACGATATGTCTTGGTCATATCTCGTGCTCCTTATATCCAGGTCGAATCAACCATTTATAGCATGCAATAATGTGAGTTTAGCTTATTTATTGGAGTAGAGTAATAAAGTGAATGCAATGGATAGAAAGTGTAGAACCACACGGGTTACGTGTGGCTCTGGGGAGAGTATGAGAGAATCAGACTCGAAGACCAGTGTTGCCGTTCACTTTGAGGTCCTCTGTTCTACCTGTTACATCGTCGAACATCGCTGAATGTTGCAGAATTTTTCAAAATTGCTTGACAATAATCAGATTTCGTAAAATAATGCATGTAAGTAAGCACTTACTTACATGGAGGTTTAATGCCAGACTCACCCGTAAATACGCTCACAGATACACGAGAACGTTTGCTACATGCGGCAATACTGGTTTTCACTGAACAGGGGTATGCTGGTGCAACAACGCGCCGGATTGCCGCTGTTGCTGAAGTGAGTGAGGTGACTTTGTTCCGGCATTTTGGTAATAAACTCACACTAATGACTACAGCTATCGAAGTAATTTCTGGTAATCATTCAGTCAAGCAGATGATGGAAGAGGAACTCACCGGTGATATCATTCCTGATTTGCGCCGTCTAAGCGCTCATATTTTGATGCTTGTCAAAAGGAAGCACGATGTCATGCGACTAATGGTCGAGGTTCATCAAATTCCTGAATTATATGAGAAGTTATTAGAGAATGCGGCGGAGAGGCGTGCATGGTTCACAGAGTTTTTTCAGCATCAGGTTGAGCTTGGTGCATTGCGTGAGTCGGTTACACCGGAAACGTTAACATTATCGTTTATGGGTTTGATTATGGGTTATGGCATGAGCGCACAAATTCACCATGACACACCCGAAGATACAAATCGACAGATTGATGCACTCATTGATGTATTTTTGCATGGCACAAGCGCATAATTGCATGAGTTTATGGTGTCATGAACGATGGATAGCACATGGCTAAACGAGGAGACAAATTTTGCAAGCACGACAAACGAAACAACAGGGTGATCAGGGTGCAGTTGCCTCCTCACGTGGCAGTTTGGGGCGGGCGATCAGGTATCTGGGTAATCAGAAACGTCCTGTCATCATCGCCTATAGTGCGTTAGTTTTCGCTACCTTAGCACAACTTGCAGTACCGGAGTTAGTGCAAAATATGATCAATGCCATTCAAGAAGGGGTGGTTGCCAATCAAATACTATCAACACCGGACTCCGCTGTTCAGGAGCAACTTTCCGCGCAATATTTAGCCGGGCAGTCGTTGGAACAAATCACTGATACGGCGAATAATGCAGAAACATTGGTGATTAATGCCATTATGTTCATTATCCTATTCGCTATTACGCGTGGTGTTTTCTCCTTCTTACAGACCTATATGGCAGAGATGACCTCACAGGGGTTAGCCTATGACATGCGAAATCGGATTTTCAGTAAATTACAGCGCCTGTCATTTAGCTATTATGATCAGAATCAGACCGGTCAATTGATGATCCGCGCAACGGATGATGTCGAAAAAGTGCGCCTGTTCATTGCACAGGGCTTAATCCTGACGGTGCAGGCATTCTTATTGTTGATTGTCACGCTCGCTATTCTGTTCGCGACGAACTGGCGCTTAACACTGGCAATCTTGCCTATTTTACCGTTTGCGGTCATTTTGTTCTCATTGTTCGGTGCGGTTGCACGTCCATTGTTTATCGAGGTGCAGAAGCGTCTGTCCGCTTTAAATACCATCTTGCAGGAAAATTTGGCTGGCATAAAGATCGTGAAAGCCTTTGTACGAGAAGCACACGAACAGCGCAAATTTGACCACGCGACTGATGATCTGTTTGATCAACAGATGCGTGTTAGTCGTATCTTTTCGATTCTGTTTCCATTGATCTTCATGATGGCAAATGTGGGTGGTGTCGTGATCCTGTATTTTTCCGGGCGCTTCATTTTGCTCGATAACTCACTGACATTAGGTGAATACCAGAGTTTTCAGCTTTATCTGGTCTATATCTTTTTCCCGCTTGGGCAATTAGGCTTCATCATTTCATTGATGGCACAGGCATCAGCCTCATCCAATCGTATTTTTGAGATTTTGGATGCGGAGAGTGACGTGAGCAATAAGCCAAACGCAACCGATTTGCCACCGATTCAAGGCAATGTCGCCTTTGAGAATGTCGAATTTCGCTATTTCTCCTCATCAGACCCTGTCTTGAGTAATGTCAGTTTTACGGCAGAATCCGGTCAAACAATTGCCTTACTCGGGTCAACCGGAAGTGGGAAAACGACCATTATTAACTTGATCCCGCGTTTTTATGATGTCAGTGCCGGTGCTGTACTGATCGATGGTCATGAAGTGCGTGATGTCACTTTGGATAGTTTGCGCTCCCAGATTGGGATTGTCTTACAAGAGACCAACCTCTTCGGTGGCACAATCCGTGACAATATCGCGTTTGGTCGTCCAGAAGCCAGTGATGAAGAAGTGATCAATGCGGCAAAAGCGGCGGCGGCGCACGATTTCATCATGGAATTCCCTGATGGATATGACACACCTGTTGGTGAACGTGGCGCGACACTTTCCGGTGGGCAAAAGCAACGTATTGCGATTGCACGTGCATTACTGCTCAATCCAAATATTCTCATTCTCGATGATTCAACCAGCAGTGTTGACTTTGAGACTGAATCACAGATTCAAGCGGCGCTTGACTCATTGATGGAAGGGCGAACTAGTTTTGTCATCGCACAACGTATTTCGACGGTCAAAAATGCCGATCAAATCATCGTGTTGGATAAAGGCGAAATTGCGGCGATGGGGCAACATGCCGATCTGATGGAAAATAGCCCGATTTATGCGGAGATTTATAACTCACAGTTAGTGGAAGATGTGGTTTCGACATCGGAGATGCGCGCGATTGATATAGGAACAGAGGGACACTAAACGATGATGGGATTAGACGGCGGACGCCGTATATTTGAACGTGAAACGCTAAAACCGCGTAATTTACGGGTTACATTGGCGCGGTTTGGAACCTATTTCCGTAAATTCTGGGCGGGTTTTGGGCTGGCACTTATGCTTGTAATGCTGTCAGCATGGGCACAGGTCACAGCGCCTAATTTGATCGGGCAGGCGGTGGATTGTTATTTGTTCCCCACAGTACAGAGCGTCGAAACATGCACCTATACAGATGTGGACCTGAATGCCACCGGCGCGGAACGTCTTGAGGGATTGGTCGGTCTAGTTGTGTTATTGCTCGGGCTATACATTGCCGCTTCTGCGCTCAATGGATTAGCATTTTATGCGATGAACTGGACAGGGCAAAATGTGCTTCGGCAAATACGACAAGAGTTGTTCCGGCACATTCAACGCTTATCAGTTGGATATTATTCACGGAATGAAGCAGGTGATGTGATGAGCCGTGTCACCAATGATACGGACAGTATTCAGCAAGCGTTTGGATTTGCGCTCTTACAGGTGATCTCCGGTGCTATTGTGATTATGTGGATTTCCACGCGTATGCTACAAACAAATGTACCCTATGCTTTATTAAGTCTGGCGATTTTGCCGTTTATGGGGTTGGCAACGGTGTATTTTTCCACACAAGCGCGTAAGGCGTTCCGTAAAGCACGGCGCGAACTTGGTTCAGTGAATGCAGATTTGCAAGAGAGCATCTCCGGTGCTAGAGAGGTACAGGCGTTTAACCGTGAAGCGGAGAGCATCGCGCAATTTGAGCAATCCAACGAAGCCAATCGTACCGCGAATATCCGTGCGGCGGTCTTCACCAGTGCATTGCGCCCGGTACTAGAAGCCCTCGGTTTTGTCTCACTTGGTATCGTGGTAATGGTCGGCGGGTTGTCTATCTTACGAAATGAACCCTTGCTTGGTTCATCCCTAATTTCTATTGGGACGGTATTTGCGTTTGTTGCCTATGTGCAACGATTAAATCAACCGATTTCGCAGATTGCGATTCTCTGGACAAATATTCAGAGTGCGGTTGCTGGTGGCGAGCGTATTTTCAATTTGTTGGATGCGGTGGTTGATGTGCAGGATAAACCCGATGCAAAACCCATGCCAGAAATTGAAGGACGGGTAGAATTTGACAACGTTTTTGCGGAATATGTGAAGAATGAACCGGTTTTGCG
>DAOTXB010000731.1:0-2765 GCA_034435575.1 Anaerolineae bacterium | reverse complement strand
CCGATAGTCGATAATTCGTATGACAGGGCTTCGGACATGCCCTCGACAGCAAATTTCGATCCGTGATAAAGTGTGCCTAGTGGGAGCGCAAACTTGCCACCCATTGACGAGACATTCACAATCATACCGGCACTATTTTCGCGCATATTCGGTAAAAATGCCTGAGTCACTAGCAACAAGCCAATCACGTTAACATCGTACTGGCGACGGATTTTTTCTTCGGGTGTTGCTTCAAGAATCCCGTAAGACCCATAGCCGGCGTTGTTGAGAAGGACATCGACTTTACCGAAATCGCTGACAATTTGCTGTGCGGCATTATTGATAGATGTCGTGTCGGTCACATCCAGTTGATAGACTGAAATATTCTCAATTTCAGTGAGTTCTGTTTCTTTCTCAGGGGTACGCATGGTGGCTGCGACGCGCCAACCCTGTTCTGCAAAATATTTCGCTGTCGCTTTACCAATACCAGAACTTGCACCTGTGATAACAATTGATTGCATGTTGTATCTCCATAATATGGGTTTATAAAACTTCAATTAGAATCCCAATCACTAAAACAGACATCCTTTTATCTCAGTGATTGAGATCGACAAAACGACTTATCTAGCGAACTCTTTTAGAAGGCTTTCTGCAACGGTTTTACCGAGTTCATCACAGGCTCTTGGACTATCCCCAGAGTACAATTTTCTATCGACATGCACCGCGCCTTCGACTTTTTCATTGATGAATTGCAAGCCTTGTTTAGCAAGTTCTTCACATTGGTACCAAGGAAGATCGCCCGGTAAGTATCCAAGCGAGGGCGATTGCTTATCGACACTATCCGGGAAGATCGCCATTTTATAGCCATTGTATGGATGGGGTTCACTGTTGTTGACCGAAGTTGCCAATAAAGCCGCTGGACCATGGCAAACGGTTACCATATAACGATCTGACTGATGAATCCAACGTATTAATTGCCCGACATTTTCATTTTCAGGTAATCCGACCATTGAACCATGACCGCCGGGTAAAAATAGAGCGACGTAGGGAGAGTCGGTATTGAGTTTTCCTTTGGCAATCATATCTTCAAGCGATAATGGCGTATCGAACTTTGATTTATGCTTTTTCATAAAATCGATAACTGCGTCATCGTTCACTGGTACTGACCAGTCTTCCAAAATTGCAGATGCCCCCGTTGGCGTTATAACATCAAATTCAAAACCAGCATCCGTTAAATGCATCAGAGGCACTGCAGTTTCTTGGACATTATTGCCAGTAGAAAATAACATCTCATTTGTCATTTCAAAGTATCGCTGTTCAGTACAAAGGACGAGTATCTTTTTATCGCCTTGATACTTTTTGTGAAAACTTGCTGGCTCATATCCACTTTTTTTATCGACACCTAGCATTCGTCCTAACGGTGATGGAATGTAGCCTTGCCCGTTTTGTTCTTTTGTGGGATAAATCCCAAGTATTTTTCTTATCATTTTCATGAGTGGTCTCCTTCAATGTTTCCAATCCGCAAGTCATGATCATATTTTTAGCAAATTTTTCATTCTGAGCCTGTGAATACTTTTTTCCACGCGCCAGCATCAATTTTTCCGATACTTCGTGATATAGGTTTACAATACTGAAAAAATTGTACACTGTTACATTCTCAATCATCTTGCAAAGTGTGCCAACTTTTATTCTTATTACGCCAACATAAGCCTTGGGTTTTGAATTTTAGGACATTCTAGGATTTACTTGAAAAAATTGTACATAACAGGTGAGGAGTGGAAACGCGCATGAGAACCTTGCAAGCTATACTGTTTTTACTGATTGTGCTGGCAGTGAATAGCGTGAAGGCTCAACAGGACTCTATAGACGCGGAAAATGTAGCGCCCATTGTTTATGCAGAACCGCAATTTGAGATCGAGGTCACAACCCATACTTATGCACAAGGACTGACTCATGACGATTGGGGGAGTGAGACTGCTGAAGTAGTGGATTTACTTTTGGACGTATATGAACCCGTTGATGCGCCAGGTAATCGCCCGGCTATGATTGTTATTCATGGCGGTGGATTTCGTTTAGGTAGCCGTGATGATGGTCGTTTTGTTCGCATGGCTGAGTACTTCGCCTCGCGTGGCTGGGTCACAATTTCCATTGACTATCGTCTTATGCAAGATCGCGGCACCATCCCGCAAGCGTGGTATGATGGTGTACAAGAATTTGTAGCCCCTTCAGTGCAACAAGAAACATTGGCAATTTATGCTGCCAGCCGTGATGCAAAAGCTGCTATGCGTTGGCTTTATGCCAATGCGGAGACTTATCAAATAAATACAAATCACATAACAGCACTTGGAATGTCAGCTGGTGCATCATTAGCCATCATGTTAGGCACAACTGATGAGCATATTTTTCGAGATGAACTAACGTCAGATGATGACCCCACATTATTAAGCACCAATCTAGATCAACCTGCCAATATACACACCATTATTGCGCTCTCCATGACACCTGCGGCAAACACTTTGATAGAAACCGTGTATGGTCTTAACACATATGATGAAACCGATGCGCCAATCATGATTATGAATGGTACTGAGGATCGTCTAGTGGATATCAGTGAGGCAGATACGTTACGTGACCAATATGAAGCAATAGATGTTCCTTATGTATACTATCGTATTGAAGGTGCTGGACATACGCTACAGTTGATGACCGCAGAGGTTGATGGAATGCAACCAATGGAACTTGCATTTGCATTTATTATCGAGCAGCAGGGATTGATAGTTGAAAAC
>DAOTXB010000730.1:0-5214 GCA_034435575.1 Anaerolineae bacterium | reverse complement strand
CACGATCAACAAAATGTGTTTGTTTGGGGGCGGCGTGAGCGCAGTGTTCACACTTTGATGAAGGCGTTTTTGTGGGCGTTGTATGTGCCGGAGTATCCCCATATTTCTGTTGAAGTGCGTATCGGTGATCGTTACAAGCCGGATGTTGTCGCCTTTCGTGGCGATGACATTGCACCGCCCGGAGTGTTCAATGTCCGTGAAGAACCGTTATTCTGGGGCGAAGCGGGGCAGGTCGGGCGGGATAAGATTCATACGCTTGTTCGGCGCTATCGTGATACACATTTTGTGATTGCGAAGTGGAACACACGCCTAAAGCCATTCTCTGCACTGGTTGAGGGGGCGCTCAATGGGGTTGACCGCACTGCACCTTTCGACCTTATCACGTTTCCACCGGATAGCATGTCGCGTTTTATTGATCCATCCACCAATACCATTACCCTGAGCCACGATGACCTCAATTGGGTGCGTTTGGAGTAGTTTTTCGCCTTCATTTATACGCACAGATTTTTCAGAAATCACACGAAAAACGAGAATCAAAAAACCGGCAAAGTGATCTTCACCGGCTCGGTTGTGCTGAGGAGGTAGGATTCGAACCTACGATCTCCTGATCCAAAGTCAGGCGCCTTACCGCTTGGCTACTCCTCATTATCGTACAACACGAATATTATACCAGAAGTGTTTATACGGGCAAGGGGGGAATGAAACGCCTCACCCATATACCAAAAACCTTAGGCATTACCCATCCACCAGAATTTTATCCACCGCATTCGCCAGATCGCGCAATGTGTTTACATAATGCACACCATCAGACGCGGCGGCATATTCCCACATATCACTATCACCCGACCCCCAATGGGATTGTGGCTCCGGGCAGAACCACAGCAATCGGCGTGATTTACGTTGCATCTCCTGTGCGATGTCTAGGCGCGGGTTGTTATAATTGTTGCGCCCATCGCCGAGGATAATGACCGTTGTCTTGCTCGTAATCAAGCCCATATGCTCATGCCGGAAGGTGTTCAGGCTGTTGCCGAGATCGGTGTTGTAATACCCCGGGCGGTTCTCCATCAAGACCTTGTAGACCGCTTCTTGTGGATCATATTCCTTGAACGCCATGCTGATGTCGGTTAGATCATCGATAAAAATGAAGCTATTGGTGCTTGCCACCTGATCTTGCAATTCGTAGATCATCGTTAGCAAAAATTCGGTGCAATAGCGTACCGATGTACTGACATCACAGATGACGACCAGACGCGGTTTGACATGCTTGGTACGATACTTAATCTCCATCGGGATGCCACCATATTTCATGTTGTGGCGCATGGTCTGTCGCGGGTCAGGATTGCCCACTTTAGCGCGTTTTTGCCGGAGCGCGGCACGACTCCGTAAACGTGCGGCGAGACGGCGGATTTCGTCACGAATTTGGTCAACTTCATTTTGACCGAGGCGTGTAAATGGCACATCCATGAGATCCGGCTTATATTTCGGTTCTTGAGAAGCCATTTGTTGTGCGAGTGTCGCGCCGACAAAATTGGAAATTTGCTCGGATAATCCTTCGGCATTTTGACGCATCATCTCGCGCAGGTCATCCAGCGATTCTTGCCCCATGCCCATCTGTTCCAGTTGGTCGAGCAATTGTTCCAGCATATCTTCAATATTCTGCATACCGGATTGCTGTTTCATCCGGCGCTCGAACCATGAGCGTTGCCCCATTTCGTTGGCGTGGCTCATACCGGATTGATTACCCATATCCTGCAATTGTTCCTGGTCAAAAGGTTGCCCTTGCAGGAGCTTATCGAGCAAATCCTTTAACGCTTCCGGTAACCCTGCCAGCGAGCGTAACGCCTGTTCCAGCATGGATTGTTCTTCCGGTGTCAGGTTATCTGGAATATTTTCCATAGGTGGTTGATTGCTATCGAAGAACAGCGGGAAATAATAATCGAAAATACCCTGATCGCGCGATTCCTTAACCAACGTCGCTTTTAGGGTGGATTTAAAATGATTCTGATCATAGATGCCGACGGTTTCTGTGCCGTACATCGCATCCTGACTCTCTGCTAAGGAGATTCGGATGCCAGCGGCGCGTAACGCCCGTATAAATTGCACCATACGTTTTTCCATGAGGGACTACCTTTAAACCTATTCCAGCGGGAGGGCGCGGACTGTTTTCATTGTTTATTGTCTGCGCGATTTGTCGGAGTTGATGCTCCTATCATAACATTAAACCCCATTCCTAGCGATAACTTGTTACGGGGCATGGGTATAAAGTTTACCTTAAAACGTAGTGTAGGTTCACTGACAAACATGCGTACATTATGCCGCGTCGGGCTGTTGTGCGTCGTTGCGACTAGGTGCATTGTCACTATGTTCTGTGTCGATACGTCTTTTTCTTATTCGTAGGTATTGTGCCGCCACCACACTGGCGATGAATACCGCCACTGATGACGCGATCAAACGACCATCGACGGCATATTGTCCCGTTGTCAGCTCGACATCTAAGGATGCGCCGAGCGCGACAAACACATAGACGGCTGGAATATTGCCAACAAATGTGCCGATCATGAAGACGCGTAACGGCATGTTGATATTCCCCGCGACAAAGCTCACAATGTCGTAAGGTCCCTGAATTAATCGCAGGGCAACCAGCGATTCAAAGGCGTTGTCCAACAAAAACTGCGCGATTTTTTGTGCTGGTTTACGGAAAATGCCGAGATCATCATCCGGTTTGATCTCCACCGCGAACAGCATACCAGCATAATAGGGCAAAATCGCAGATACGGTTGTGCCAATTAAGCCATAGATAAATCCTTCAGATAATCCGAAGATCATGCCACCTGCCACAATCAGGATCACGGTAGGAACGAGGGTGAACGGACGCAAAATGCCGATAACAAACAGAAATACGAGCGACCCGTACCATGCGGTGTTGAGGTGATTGCGGGCATCGTCTAATAATTGTGGCAGTGTGAGGTTACGTGAATCCAGCGTGTAGTAAATGGCAATGAGGACAGCTAGCCAGAGCAATACAGCGATAATTTTTGCGAGATGGCGTTTGATTAAACTCACTACAAACCCTTCTGAACATTGGTTGATATTGTGTAATCTCTCAATGACTGACGGGTATCGGTGAACAATTGATAGTTCAGCTTCAGTCTTTATCCAGATAACGGAACGCCCAGTACAGACGTTGTCCGATAGTGATGGCGACCAACACCGTCATTATAAGAAATAACACATCAATCCATGCAGAGAACATTAAGAAACTTGTATAGAAGATAACTGTTTCTACGCCTTCAATCAAACCACCGGGCATATTCAGGGTGGTAAATTGGCGAGATTCTCGTCGATCGTGCTGGTTTTTTTCGATGATTGCGGACAACGCCATCCATGATGCCGCGTTTACATAAAATATGCCCAACATGAATAGTGTGAGCGCATAAGTTTGTGCGGAATCTGCGCGGAGCGCAAGCATGATAGGGATGAACGCATAGATTACATGATCCGCCAACAGATCCACATACCCGCCAAGATCAGTTTGTTTATTGGTGATCCGTGCGAGTGTGCCGTCCAGTCCATCAAACAGCCGATTAATGATCCAGAAGATGAGCGCCGGTAGCATCCAACCCACATAAACGGATATGCCCCCCAGTAAGCCAAAGGCGAATCCGATTCCTGTGATGGTAAGTGGGTGTACATGATTAACTAATGTCCCGGCAAGGGGTATTAACGTCTGCTCTTTGACCTGACGTAGCGGTTTATCCATCATTATTGTTGTTAGCATCCATTCAACGCGGGTTCATACATTACACAGCATAACGATTAGAAGTAACGATGATCTTAAGCAGGGATTGGAAACTGTTAAGTGTCCGTGTGTTAGGGAATGGTCAGAGCTTAACTGAAACTCATGTTTTGCGAGGAAGGCGCAACCCATAAACCAAAAACGACCTTGTGGGTCGCTTGTTAATGGTGCTCAAAATAGAGAGATTTTCTCCGCGCCTGTTACATCGTCTTGATGAAGGTGATAATCTTTTCCAGACTACCCAGTTCAATCTTCTCATCAAATTGCACGGGACTGGGCGGTAAAGTCATTGTTTTTAGGTGACGCATCAGAAGTTTTAGGTCTTTGCTGGGCACAAAGAAGCTCAAGATCATATCTGTGCTGACATAGAGCAACACGCCGGAGCGAAAGTTTTGATGCAGTTCTTCCACACGCCGGATGCAAGAGCCGGGCAGAATCGCGGGATCATGGCGTTTACGGCTCTGTGGTTGCAGGATTAAGCGTTGATCCGTCACAATCATGTAGAGTGGCGGGACGGTGGATGTCCATAATTTTTCCATGGTTGACCATCGTGCTACCTCAACGGTGAAATAGCCATGAAATTTTTCATCCTCATGCAACAGTTCTTCGGCAGTAAGCACAGTTTGTTTCTCGTTATCTTATCTCGTGCCCTTATTGTATGTCATTTTAGGGAACACGCGACAATTAGATTCAAAGTATATCCAGATTATAACGTTGGTATAACAGCTTATCAACCAATATCGCGTGGACAAAAATCCTAAAATTAACATCTGCTCATTGACGCAAGCATTATTCAGAGATCTGTAGACGATCCGTAATGTTAGCGAATGTGGCATCATCAATCGTCGTCAAGCGTTGGAAACCGTTCTCTGCGTCGTATAATCCTGCGATGAGGGTGGCTTCTCCCACATAATCGGTGACGTTCCAGTTGAGTGTGTGCGTATCTATAATGTATTCACCTTCGAGCCAGCTTATTGTTGGGCGGTTAGCATTCGCCGGTAATGAATCGCTTTGTGCCAGCACGCGCCCGTCATCCGCCAATACCTGCACAAACACGGTGTACGATGTTT
The DNA here is from genome assembly GCA_034435575.1 of Anaerolineae bacterium. Taxonomy (GTDB): domain Bacteria; phylum Chloroflexota; class Anaerolineae; order Aggregatilineales; family Phototrophicaceae; genus JAVJSU01. The sequence goes on along the minus strand of DAOTXB010000730.1, from coordinate 348 downwards.
CCGGCGTGGTGGTTAACGCTTGCCACACGAGCGTCACCTCAAGCGGGGCATTTATCGCCACTGTAGCAGGAACATCCGCACCGACTAAGCGGGCGATTTCGTCAAACGATACATCCCGTGTAATTGTCATATCGGGCGGGTCAAATGTGCGGGGCGGGTCGATGACATCAACCGTCGCCACAGCTGTTTGATTAACCGTGAGCGTCGCTTCACCACTGTTACCTGCCGGAACGGTCAAACACACCCACGCTAATTGATCGGCGTTTATGTTTAGTGTTTCCACAATCTCCCAGTCCGAACCGTTGAGCGCAACGTTGACCATATCTGTAGAATCTGCATCAATTTGTA
>DAOTXB010000729.1:0-6287 GCA_034435575.1 Anaerolineae bacterium | reverse complement strand
GGTATCAAAATAGGTCACATCCATACGCCCCAGCATCATCACCGCCACCGATGGTTGGGTCAAGCGATATTCACAGGTGAGGGGGGCTTCTCCTGCAAGGCACAGGTCTGAATTTGTCCAGAATGGATCTAGGGCGGCGACCATCGTCAAGCCATTGATGGCGGCAACACTCAAATTGTTAAACGACGTGCGAACACCGTTTATCGGTGAGGTCGAAAAATGCGCGACTGTTTCGCCCAAATAATCATATGTACCAAGCGCACAATACTGCTCACCGAGTCCAATCGGTTGCAGATAATCCCCGCTGGTCGTGTCACTATCACCGACTTTTGTGAATACATCCACACGATTACCGAGTGTTTGCCCATCAAGGAAAATCACGTTAAGCGCTTCCGTATCCATATTGTGCAAAATCGGTGTGTCGAACAGGGTTTGCATATAGGCTTGCAAGGTCGGGTCGTCGGTGTAATCGCGCATTGTTTCTGGTGGCTCAAACGCGTTATCCGTTTCGATAATGTCATCGCGCACGGGCACATCCAGCAGAGTGATACTGTTGTCATCGAATATGACCATTCCCGCTGGAATCCAACCGATTATGTTCTCCGGTGTGCTGACCAATACCCACGAGGGTTGTGCATCCCGCCCGATGATGTCAATGATTGTGCCTGCTGAAACTGACCCCATGACGGATGTGAGCGCGTCCGGTGCAATCCGCATTGACACATCTTCACGGGTGGTAGCGGTTGTGATACTTTGTGCGGATAGGGCGAAAATGCAAAAAATAGGGAGAATTAATATGAGTAGGCGAAATTTAAACGTCATGGGGAAAACGATTTATCCTGTTTAATTTTATGGATGAAGAACAATGCTTAATCGGGTACTTTATAGGTATTAAATCCTGCAATCATGCGAATGTAAGCGCGTTTTTCCGGCGTGCCCGGTGAGTTGAACGGACTCTGTCGATAGCCAAAATGCCCACCGATCATCAACCAGCCGAGCCGTAATTCCACACCGATGCCGATAACCACAAGTAGGGGGTCAACCATCTCACCCGTTACCGCGTCGTCAAGATTTTTTGGCGGGATGTAAGGATTATTCTCCTGTGGTTCAAACACCATTTGTTTTCCACCACCGCCACCCACGCCAATCAGTGGATACACACGAATCCACCGAAACGGACGCAGTACATAGCCCAAAAAACCGAAGCCACTCCCATTGCCCGATACAATGCTATATTTTCCGCTGGTGATTGCATCGCCACCACCTTCGCCCGTGCCACCAATAATCAGGTGATCATTCAGGTATTTGTAGCCTCCACCACCATTGACGACGTAGCCGGTATCTACAACAGGATAGCCTTTTTCCTCAAGTTCAGGACGCATTGCTTCTGAGTCATTTTCACGAAAGCCGAAGCTATAATAGCCCGCATCAGCAAATTGCGATATGCGGTAAATCATACCAAACGCGAACTTCAACAGGTGAAAGGGTAGGCTGAGTATAAATTTGAGCAATCCCATAACTGTGTTCCTGTAGTGAATGAATCCGTGCAAGCACATTTATTTTAATGGATGCGCCACTATTTTGCGATTGTGGCTCAATGTTATTGCCAGAATCGATCCCAATGCATAAGCGTTGACTGAGAACACCCGCATGTATGGTTGAAAATCGATGTTACCGCACACATAATCATTCTTCTGACTGACAACATTAGGATACATATTTCACATGACTTATGACGACAAACTTCGCTTCGGCACTGTTGGCGCTCCACAAACGACCCCCGGCAGTGGGACAATCGCGGCGATCAAGCACATTCAACAACTAGGCTTGCATCATCTTGAAATTGCATGGACGCGCAGCGTGCGGGTGAGTGATGAAACCTGTGCAGAAATTAAAGCTACGGCAGAAGAACACGGGGTTTCTTTGAGTGTTCACGCACCTTATTTCATCAATCTGAATAGTCAAACCGACGAACTGATGCAGAAAAGCGACGAACGCTTGCTCATTGCCGCCCGTAAAGGCTATCTTGCCGGAGCGCGTGACATCGTCTTTCATCCGGGCAGCTATCATAAACAACCGCCGGAACAGGTGTTTGAAAAAGCCTGTGAACAACTCACATCGATCCGAAAAACGCTCAATGATGAAGGTGTTGATGTCATCTTGCGACCAGAGACGATGGGTAAATCCGCGATGTTTGGTAACCTTGAGGAAACGGTGCGCCTGAGTGCAGAAATCGACGGTGTGTTGCCCTGTATAGACTGGGCACATCTGCATGCCCGCACCGGCGATGGAACTTTCAACACCACCGACGAATTTCGTTCTGCGCTTGACTACATGCATGATAGTTTAGGGGAAGATGCGATCAAACAGGTCCATTTTCACATGAGTGGGATTGATTACACGACGAAAGGTGAAAAAGAACACTTACCCCTCATTGAGGCGGACATTCAGTATCGTGAATTAATCGACGTGTTTACCGACTATGCGCTTGAAGGCACGATTGCCATAGAAGCCCCACGTCCTTTCCATACATCAGATGCGCTCCATTTGCAGGCGACCTACCGACGACGTGTCGAGCAACGTCAAGCAGAGGCAGATTCCTGAAAGACGTAAAATTCTGCTGAGATGTCTATGAATTTTTCCCGAATTTCATAAAAAGTGTTCTTACTCTCCTTTATTCCTGTAGGATTTTCAGTAACAATAGGATTGTAAGGTCAAATAAAATAGTATCTCTACTCGTCGGGGAAAATATGAGACATAAACGATTTTATCGAAGATTTTTGCGCGTAACTGCGGACAGCCGTTTGCAATCCCATAGCATGATGTTGGGTCTCACATCATTGACTATGATGATAGTACTTTTGCTATCCTTTTCTGTCACTAATGCAGCTGATCGATCGATTGAACTCGAATGGGAAGCTATGGCAAGACAACCATATCGCGTGCTAGAAGGACAGGGTGCGACGGTTAATGGATTATTCTATTTCTTTGGTGGTTATGATACGACGATAAATATATGGAAACCCACTGCACGTTCTCATGTCTATGACCCGATAGCAAATGAATGGTCTTCAATTGCTGATATGCCTGATGGTGGTTTGACCCATTCTGGTGCCGCATCAGACGGTACATATATTTATTTGGCGGGCGGTTATCCACCTAATTCATCAGGGACAGGGCAGAGATTTGCGACTACCACTGTACTTCGTTATGATCCCCGGGCTAATACATATTCAGATATGCCGGATCTACCTGGTGCGCGTGGCGCTGGTGTACTTGTTCATGTCGATAACTACCTGTACTTTGTTGGCGGAACGGACTTAAGCCGAAATGAACGTGATGAACATTGGCGATTAGATCTCAATAATCTAGCCGCTGGTTGGGTGGAACGGGCGGATTTGCCGTTTACACGCAATCATGCAGGTGGAATCGCACATAATGGCAAAATTTACTATATTGGTGGGCAATATGGTCAAGATGGTTCTGCTATCGGTCATGATGATATGCAGATCTACGATATTGCGACGAATATGTGGTCAGAAGGAAGTGATCTGCCGGATGAAGCTAGACATCACATGACCTTATCAAATGTGATCATTGATGGGAAAATCGTCATTGTTGGTGGTGAGTGGGCATGGGGCGCACAGATGAGTTCTGTACTTGCCTATGATCCAGGTACCGATTCATACGAATATCTACAAAGTTTACCAGACCCAGAAATGTCTGGTGTTTCATTTATTATTGATGATGTCCTTTATTATACTGGTGGCAATTCACGAGAAACATTCCGTAGTGAAATTACCTTAGCAAACCCAGAGACGGATGTGACCGTATCTGTAGATGCGCCCGTCACTTACTTCACCGCCGGACAAACTGCCTCATTTGATGTTGATATTGAAAACACCGGTGATTTTACGCTTGCGACAGTCAATGTAACCGGTTCAGCAATTGCTGATTGTAACCGTACAATCAACAATATCCTTGTGGGGGTTACCCATAGCTATACCTGTAGTGGCACAGTAAACACAAGCTTCACACAGACGATTAATGTCAGCGCTACGGGTGCGGATAATGCCGTTGTGAATGCCTCTGATAGTCTACCAATTACCGTAGCGGGTGGATTCTTAACCGTTATCGCAGAAGCTACTCCAGATGGACAAACCTTTAACTTTAACGGCACCGGTGCAATCGGTAATTTCAGCGTGACCGATGATGGCTCACCCATGCCATCAGATATTGATGTACGCGTAAACTTTCAACCAGCCGGTTCAATTGTTCCAATTGGTTATATTGTAGATTCCGGTTTGGGTTATGATGCTGGTCGTGGTTATGGCTGGATTCGCCAAGATAGCATCGGTTCACCTGTCCCTATTGATATTACAACCAACACACGTGATCGTCAGGTTAGAGATACAGATCAGCGTTTTGATACCATTATTCACATGCAATATGCGGGGGGTAATTCTAGCAGTATCACTACACCATCTGCATGGGAATATGCGCTTCCTTCTGGCTTATATACTATAACATTGGGTGTGGGAGACACCGACCCATACGATAGTATAAACCGGATCAACATCGAAGGCGCACGGGTTATCAACGACTACGTAAGCTCTGATGACAACGAATTCTTTCAGGCAACTGTTGTTGTGCCGGTCACCGATGGACATTTAACCATTGATGCGATTGGTGGTGTCAACACAAAACTTAATTACGTTGACATTATTGGTACGTCCACACCCTCCAACGCCGAACTATTAATCAATATGCCATCTGGTAGCTATACCATTACCGAAACGGTCCCTGCTGATTGGTTACTGACCGGTATCACCTGCAATAATGTGGGTTTTTCGGTGAATGGTGCTGACCTTATTGTGCAAATGACGGGCGGAACTGTCGGCACATGTACCTTTACCAATGTTGAAGATACATCGCCCCCATCTGTTGAACTGATTGCTCCCAATACCGTGTTGACCGATAGCCTCGGCAAACCGACTTATACATGGACGGATGTGCCGAACGCGACAGCTTATCAAATCTACATCGCTGGTACGGATAACCCGCAAGTAATCCAAACTACGCTAACACCCAACGCCGCTAATTGTTCCAGCGGAACTTGTGCAGTTGATATGACACTATTTAGCCCGAGTTATTATCTACAAAACGGACAATACATCTGGTACATTTTGCCGTTCATCAACGGCATAGCCGGGCAATGGACAGACGGACAAGTCTTTGAGCTTGATGTGCCCGCACCAGAAATGGTCACGTTAGATAGCACCACCAATACCGATACACTGACTCCGACGTTTAATTGGACTTTGCAAGGTGATGCGGATAAAGCATCGCACTTTAACCTATATCTGGTGGATGGCAACGGTGCCGCCACATTAAACACATGGTTCACACGTGCGGAAACCTGTGGCGATGATAACGGTACAACCTGCTCATACACGATGCCGAATGATCTTGTAGATGAGATGGATTATAGTCTGTATATCGGTAGCTATGGTGCAGGTGGCTCTAGCACAGGCGGTGTGTTTGGAAATGGACAGGCTGGACCGGAACAATTTACCGTCAGTGTGACTAAACCACAACCGATTGCGCCAAATGGTCTGGTTGATCTACCGGCTGGTAATCCGATGTACACCTGGACAGATATTTCAGGTGCGAGCTATTACTATCTATATGTGACCAATGCATTAGGTGAGCAAATTATCAACGAAGTGGTGAGTGATGCCGGTTATTGTAATGGCGCACAATGTCAGGTTGATATGACGCAACTCCGCGAACAATATCAACTCACCACAGGCATGTATACGTTCTATGTGCGTGGTTGGCTCAGTGAATCAAACATCACGCCATGGTCACCGGGCATGAGCTTTACGATCAATAGTGCGGTACCGGGCGTTGTCACCAAACTTTCCCCTGAACCGAACTCTGTCGAAAGTTCGACAGATGTGACTTTTACATGGGAAGAGTTTGCATCCGCTACCGGATATAACCTACTAATTGTTGACCCAAATGGTGTGACCTCTACCTATCTTGGTGATGTAGGCGACACAGTAAGCTGTAGCGTAGGTGAATGTTCACGTACCATTACTGTGGCAGATATTCCGGGGGCATGGACATGGTATCTGTCCGCCTATAATGTTGCAGGCAACGGTCCATGGTCACCGCTCAATTCTGCTGTAGATGCGTATGGTGCAGTAACCTTTACGATGCCAGTCGCGCTACCAGAATTTGTCGCACGTACTGCACCGTCTGGCGAATACACAACCGATGTC
>DAOTXB010000728.1:0-11191 GCA_034435575.1 Anaerolineae bacterium | reverse complement strand
TCAGCACCAGCGACACCACCGATGGTAGTCCTACAATCTGTGCCACAAAATAACCCCACGGACACATCCCATCATAGATAACGTAATCTGGTGCGACGCGGCGTGTCATCTCAATTAATTCTGGCAGAATTTCCCGCGACGTTGCCATCATTTCAGCGGCAACCTTCATCGCCACACCGCCGTGCAAGCCACGCGCCTTGTAGTAATCATCCTGCACATGCGCCGTGTTATACGCCTGATACGTCGCGCCCGTGTCCGGGAATACTGAAGTACAGCGCTTTTGGCATAGGTGAGTCTCCTTTCACCAGGTCTATTGCAACCTCAAAAACCGATCGATGACCTTCACGGCTGTATCAAGTCCGTCCTCATTAGCGATCTTTTCGCCGAGTGCTATTGCTGCGGCTTTCATCTCACGGTCGATTGTCGTTTTGATGATGGCTGCCGCCAGTTTGTCCGCAGTCAGCTTCTTGCGCAAGATCGGTGCTGTGCCGACGCCTAACATCTGCACCGTTCTGCCCCAGAAGCCCTGATCACCCTGGTGCGGTACAATGACGGTTGGCACACCTGCTCGCATACCGGATGCCGTCGTGCCCGCACGCTTGTAATGCCTGTCCCAACACGACATGCGGACGAAGGTCGCCCCATGTGCCGTAGACGAAGATTGTGATGTGCATCAGCTTTGCCCCCAGTGATCTAGCACCTGTTGCAGGATGTCGTGCCAATGGCTGTAGATCAGGAAATGTCCGGCACCGGGCACGAACGTTGCTTTGCTGTTGCTGATCCGTGCTGTCATGTATCGCGCCATCGCCGGGGTGACATTGGGATCATCCTCGCCTTGCCAGACAAAGACCTCTGTCGTGATGTCTTCTAACTCGAAGCCCCAATCCAGGACGACTGCACGCATGTCGTCCGTCGCACCCATACCACCCTGGCGTATGCCTTCGCGCAAATCCTCCACCATCAAGTCAATAGCACCTGGCATAGACAACGTGTGCTGGTCGCTCTCCGGTAAGCTGCTGAGTATGCTGCGAACCAGTCGTTCGCCCCTCTTTCCCTTAAGCATCGGACGCATCAAGTTATATTGCAACGTCAACAACGCTGGTGTATGTCGAGCCATGAAGATCTGGGCTTTGATCATCCTATTTTGCGTGGACATGACATCATCGTCTTCCAGGCCGGCCACACCGCTGACCAGCGTAAGGCACGCTAGTGATTTGGAAAGAGCATAGGCGCATGCCGCTCCATAGGGGCCGCCCTGCGATGCGGCGACAATAGCGACATGCGATATCTGTCTCTGTTGAACAAAATCACGGATATCCTCCGCCCAATCGAGTAGTCGGCGTTTGGGCTGGCGACTGCTCAAGCCCAATCCGGGACGGTCAAACGTGTACAGATGTATTCCCAAATCAGTGATAATTGAATCATCAGGGTGTCGCATCAAACGCGCATTCCCCGATCCGCCGAAGAAGAACACAGGTTTGCCACGTAGATCACCCCACTCAGCATAGCCAAGTGTGCGACCATCACGCAGAGTAAGGACTTGGGTCGTGTGATCCCTCATTTGCGCCTCTTTGGCTTCAACACTTCGCTCCAGATGACACCACCGTCTAATGTGGATAGCGGCAACAATACAATGACTCCGATAGCCAGGTTCGCCCACGTAAAGAACACCAGTACCTCGCTATCTATAGTGTGGAGAAGTACGAGACCCAAACCGCCCAATGCGATGTTCATGATCGGGCCACCCAGTGACCGCACCAGATGCACGTGTGAAGACACGATGTCAGGGTCATCATCGTATCGTGTCTCAATCAATATGGGCGTGATCCGCGCCTCGCTCATCGGGGACTGACCAGCTTGCTAGCGACAACGTGTCCAACGATGTGAAGCAGAAGCACGATGAGCAGCACAAAGCCGAACATCAGACCAACAACGACGCGCTCAACGAACGACAGTTCAATCAAGACAATTAGTGCGACCACCACGCCAATGAATAGCTTCGGCGGTACAAACTGCCAAGACTCTGCGTTCGCTGTGAACGGCACACCCATCACAGTAAACAATATTCGACTCGCCATAGTTTCAACTCGCAATTAAACATTAACGAGATGGGCGACGACAACGCCTCCCATCCCTTTATTGTATGTAATACAAAATTATTCGCCGCTCATACCTGCGAGAATGTCGTCAACGCTACCTGTGAACTCGACGCTGTTCACAGTGAGCCAGAAATACTCAAGAACTGTGTCGGTCACACCATCAGGGGCCGTAAGTAGTGCTACATTAGCGTATACGCCCTCCGTAATCTCGAAAAAGACCACCAAATTGTCTTCAGTTTCGCCGGATACTTCAACCTGGACAGCGGGTGTCCCATCATTCAAGGTAAGCTCTGTGATGTCGCCAACCACATACCCTTCGGGATTGTTATCTGGATCCGGTGCGCTGAACGCCAGGGCAAGGTCAGTCAGAGAGGCATCTTCGGGCATGCCCATTTCAGCAAACAAGAAATCCGGGATGAACAATACTCCCAGTCCCCAAGATGATTCTTCTAGAAGCGTAGCGGTCATGGTGTTTTCCATAGTTTCGTCAGAGTCAGTCATACCAACACTTGGGATAGGGAGGCCAAACTCTGCGGCTAGGTCAGGGCGAACAGAAGCAAGATCAGCCACATAGTCCAGCGTGAACAGCCCATTTGGATCTTCGAAGCTCACGGTATCCAGGACAGTTACCAGTTGCAACATGCCCAGTTCGTGATGAAGGTGACCTTCTGACCCTTCCATGATGTTCGGCAGGTGACAGATGATGGCATAAGTACCTGGTTCCAGGTTGATCGTAGCCCAGACCTCTTCTCCGCCATCCAACGGCATCAGTGCGTAAGATGGAAAACCAATTTCGCTCTCTTCTTCTGGTACAGCCAGCATTGCTCGCACATCGTCCAACGTTGTGCCTGCTTCAACTGGTGTAATCGCCATTTCGTGCCATTGCACGCCGATATTCTCTACATGCCAGACAATTTCCCCAGCAGGGATCGTCAGGGGAAGACCGTACCCAAAATCAACCATAGCTACGTTGAGATCGGCTTCTGGCTCGGCAACCTCGGTACTCGCATCTCCTGTGACGGTGATTACGGCTACTTGTGGCATTTCCGCGCCAACGTTTAGCAGAGCGTACTCGCCTGCTTCCAAATTATATGTGACATCAGTGGATTGGCCGGGCATCAGCATAGGTGATCCCTTCAATGTCACCTGTGACAAAATGGGTGTGGGATCTTCAGCGAATAATCCACCCATTAATTCGTCTGGTGTCATGCCTTCATTCAGACGAGCAAAGATGGTGATAAGTGGTGCTTCCGCTGAGGCTTCAAACGTAATGGTTACTTGCCCTACAGGAAGCGTTTCCGGTGCGGATAAACCGTCAGACGTTGCTGTAACGGTGACTGTGGACATATCGTCCTGTGCCAGTACACTGCCGGATACAACCAGTGTCAATACAAGCACAAAAGCTACAAAGATTCGTACGAAAAACTGATGACGCATAGTGTTTCTCCTCACATATGTGCAAATGGAAGCAGAGAGTTGCTGTTTACACTCTATGTGAGGAGTTTCCCGCTTGTCATGGGGGCACAGTCCTATTTGAGTCGGGAAGTTTTCCCGATATGTGCATTCTAATCTGCGCTCAGATGCATAAATCTACAAGACGGCGAACTACGTCTTAGCATTAACATTGAAGCCAATTGCATTACCCTGATTGATCGCGTCAGCACGAGCGAGTCAGAAACCGAGCAAATTCCGTTCAGATCGCTTAGACAACCTCAGTCACTACAGGCGGTGTATCGCTGATGCGCGACTTTTTTCGTGTTTCCCCTGACGTATCCCCATCCTGAATAAGTTGAAAGTTCTCCTCTTGTATCTTGAAAAAGTGATGTAGCTTACGTCGGATCAGTAATGACAATCATGCTGGATGGTACTGCTGAACAACAAAAACAATTTATTGACGAAGGCTTAAAACCTATCATCGTTCAATTGGGATTATCGTCTGTTGACGATTGGAAACAGCGTGTTGAGTTTACAAGACAGGTGACGGATTCTGTCTATCAATTCGGTGATTCATTGGTTAAATCAACACTGTGATAATTACATATTAAGCTGTCATAAGTGATGTATTCCGAACTAATACCTACACCTAGAACCATACTTTTATTGTACAAAACTATACTTTTGAATAGTGACGACACATTCACAGTGCGATAATGTCTTATGAAAGAAAATGTTTGCTATCAATTTTTTGACATTAGGCATATGAAACGACAATTATTTCATAGAGTATGATAACTATAAGCCCATACCATTCATAAAAAGGAGACGTTGTGAAGTATGTGAATCTTGGTAACAGCGGACTAGAAGTATCGGAATTGTGTTTGGGTACATGGATGTTCGGAACAACACTCGGCACAAATACAGAGGTTGTCAATCAATCCTTAGCTCATGAAATTCTTGATGCCGCATGGGCACAGGGAATTAATTTTTTCGACACTGCCAATATTTATGGGAGCCAGAATAGTGAACGATACATTGGCGAGTGGCTCATGGACAAAGACCGTGAAAATTTTGTTATTGCTAGTAAAGTTTACTTTACGACGAGTGGTCGCCAAAAAATTGGACTTTCTCGCAAGATCATCATGGCGGAAATCGAGAGTACACTTGAACGTTTGAAGACCTCTTACCTCGACATTTATTACATACATGGCTGGCATCCCACCTCGCCACTTGAGGAAACGCTGTCTGCAATGAACGATTTGGTGAGGAGTGGACGTGTTCATTATATTGGACTGAGCAATATTTCATCCGCACAACTTGTGAAAGCGGCCTGGATTTGTGAGAAATACGGATGGAGTCCAATCACTGTCGTTCAACCTCGTTACAATGCTGCCGATCATGTTCCCTATACAGTTGATCCAGCAGAGCAGGCACTACCAGATTTTTTTGAGGTGTGCAGAGAGTTAAGAATCGCTGTTTGCCCTTATGCACCGCTAGCTGGCGGCTTTTTGACGGGCAAGTACGAGCGCGAGGCAGATGGCAAAAGTAGCATTCCAAAAGGTTCCCGCGCCGCACTAACTGACCGCTACGGTTCATTTCCAGAACGGTGGTGGCGAGTATTAGAGGCTGTGCGTGAGGTGGCAAATGAACTTGAAGTTCCGCTATCACAAGTTGCCTTGCGCTGGGCAATGCTAGTCGACGGTGTCACGTCTGTTCCAATCGTCGGGGCGCGTTTGGTTGAATATTTAGATGACAATGTAGCGGCGCTTGATGTATCTTTATCAACCAATCAATTTAACATAATCAAAGAGGCAGGAATCTATAAAGAACTAAGTCCCTATATCTACACAGATTGATAGAGTATGTCATTGAGTTGAGTTCACACCGAGATAGTCTTGCAGTAACCTGTTGTAGGTGATGTCTACATCCAATTTTGTACCCTTTTGCCATGCTGCGGTGTACGCCTCTTGACCCAATTTGTCCTTGAGAGATTGCATCAATTCCAACATGACAGGCGCGTATTCTGTATTTAAGTTGTATTCAGATTCGCCTGTGTAATATAAGCCAAGCACTTCTGTTGCGTATTGATAATCACCTTCATGTGCCACAATCTGTGTCATACAGCGTATCAATATGTATTTCCAAATTGTATTATGAGGGACATGCTTCACTGCATATCTTAAGTAGCAACGAGCATCTGCAAAACGTCCTTGGGCACAGGCAATAAAGCCACGTCTCAAGAGTGCATCACCTGCCATCCAAATATCGGAGTAGTTGAGTTGAATTTGCTTATGTGTGTACGCCATCCCAGCTGTGTAATCTTTGATCGCAATCGAAGCCAAAACCAGAGCTTGATATGAGATGATACGCAGTCTGTCACTGTTGAGATAGTCTGCAATTGTCAGAGTTTCATCAGCAAGCTGTCGTGCTTCATCAATGTGATTAGTCTGCGCACACTTGATTGCCATGGTCCCTTTTATATTCCCTTGTAGTCCTAGGTCGTTCAAGCGTAGCGCAATTGCAAGCCTTTCTTCATAGATTGTGCGGCTAATAGTAAGGTCTTCGCCTCGAACACTGGAAATAAACTTAAAATTGTATAGCGCACTTGCCAGTCCGTACTGGTCGCCGCTGGAACGCTTTGCCTCAATATCCTTAGCCGCCATCGCTTCAGCTTTTTGATAAGCAGCATTCTTTACATACACTGAGAATAAAAGTCCACTAACCTTGCCCTGAAAATACATATCGTTGATCTGTTCAGCAATCTTCAAGCTCTGTTGTGCTTTGAATTCGGCATCGTCGTACTCACCAGCATGATAATGAGAAAGTGCCAGAAGATAATCCGTGAGCAATTCTAACAACGGTTCTTCCATCTCGCGTCCCACTCGACATGCATCGACAATTGTCTGATATTCTTCTTCTGATAGGGATAGTGTCTCTGTTAGCAGCGCTTGATGCACTTTTATCTTCATCCGTAGCAACTGGCTATACTTGTCTGCTTCATCGTGGCTTTCGATAACCTCCAGAAGAGAAGTACCATCGTCATAGCGGCTACGCATCCGGCAGTAAAGCGTTAAAGACAAGAATGCTTTTTCCAACAACATCAGCTGTTCGTTCTCAACTGCCCATAACCATGCTGTTCGAATATTCTCAAAGTCCCTATCAATGGCACTTAATGCCCCTACCTGGTCATGCCCCTTCAAATCCGCTTCAAAATCGGCAAGCCATGTCAGGAAATATTCGGCATGTGCTTGATAAGTTGTATGTGCTGTTCCAGACTCTTCGAGACGCTCGTGTGCGAACTGCCTCAGTAATTCATGCGCCGAGAAACGTTGAACCTCAGCATGTTGGACTAAGAACGACTTATTTGCGACTATGCTCAGCTCGCGCAAGGTCGCCTCTGTAATATGCTTAGCGGCAACATAGCTACAGCCGCCATTGAAGACCGATAGACGACTGACTATGGTGCGTTCCTCACTGCTAAGGCGTTGCCATGATGCTCTATAAACAGCTCGAATACTGCGTTGCCGCTCTGGCAGGTCAGTATAATCGGTGGCAAGAAAATCCATGTTCTGTCTAATTTCTGTGGCGATTACCCTAGCAGGTAGCGTGTTCACCCAACTAGCGGCCAAGATTAGTGCTAGCGGCGACCCACCGACAAGCTGACAAATTTCAACAATCGCCTGAATGTCTGGTGGTTGCGTAGCGATAGGGTGGACGATGTTAGCTCGCTGGAGAAAAAGCTGAACCGCAGCAAAATGGTCGGCTGTATCAATCTCTACTGTCGGAAAACGTAACCCGTACAGCGGATACAGCGTTTCGGTAGAAATACTCAGTTTTTCGCGAGATGTAATCAATACTTTGATATGTGGAGCTTCTTGTAGCAGACGGACAATAAAATCGCGCCCATCGAGCAAATGCTCAAAATTGTCGAGAATAAGTAGCACCTGTTTATTACTCACAAACGTTAATACTTGCTCGGCAGGCGTACTTGTACCTGAAAATTGAAAATCCATAGCATCAGCGATAGCACTAGGAATTATCTGCGGTGTTCGTAGCGGCGACAAATCGATAAAGAATACGCCATCAGCAAATGCATCTACTGCACGTTGCCCTACTTCGATAGCCAGTCGCGTTTTACCAATCCCTCCTGCACCATGAAGTGTTACTAAACGTGTTGAACTTTCGAGCAATGTCACAATATGCTCTAGTTCTTCTTCGCGACCGATACAGGCTACTATGGGAGTAGGTAAGTTTAATTGATCGTGTGGTGCTTGCTTCAGCGGACGAAGTAACCCTAAATTACGTGCTACTGATACTGCCTCAGTGCGCCTTTGGACTTGTAATTGACTGAAAATCTGTTGGACATGCCATTTGACAGTATTGATACTGATCGTCAACTGCTCAGCTATCTGCTTGTTTGACATCCCATCAGCAATAAGCCTTAGTATTTCCTTTTGGCGCTCTGTTACTACCTCTGTGAGTTGTTCCTTTCTTTTGGGCATAAATCTCCCGACAAATGTCATCTAAACATAGAACCATACCTTTATTATACAAAACCATACTTTTTAATGGTGACTGCAATTGCTCGGTTTGATACCGTTTTATTAAGCGAAAGGGTCATCCTCCTTTTGCGTCACATAACCATCAGTATGAAAGGCTCGGTATGCAACAAAATATTATCCAAAACTTCAAAGGTACATTGCGTGGTACGTTGTTACAGCCCGATGATCCTGATTATAGAGATGCACGACTTGTGTGGAATGGGATGATTGACCGTCACCCTGATATGATTGCTCAGTGTGTGGGTGTCGCTGATGTGATGACATGCATTAATTTTGCTCGTGAGAACAACATAACATTTTCTGTTCGTTCAGGTGGACACAATGTCGCGGGTCGTTCGGTTTGTGATGGTCTTGTTATCGACCTCTCGCAAATGAATGCTGTTCATATTGATACGGCTACTCAAACGGCGCGTGTCCAGCCCGGAGCAACCTGGGGTGAATTTGATCATGAAGCACAGGCGTTTGGGCTTGCTACAACAGGTGGTGTTCACTCTGGTACAGGTGTTGCAGGACTAACATTGGGTGGTGGGATTGGTTATTTGGCGCGTAAGCATGGATTAACCATCGACAACCTGATTGGCGCAGATGTAGTAACGGCAAATGGAGAGTTAATCCATGTCAATGAAACCGAACACTCTGACCTATTTTGGGCACTACGTGGGGGTGGTGGAAACTTCGGTATTGTGACCTCGTTTGAATTTCAACTTCATAACGTAGGTCCCGAAGTATTGACCGCACAGTTCTATTTTCCATTCGAGAATGCGGCTGATTTGTTACGCACCTATCGTGATTTCACCCAGAATGTACCTGATGAACTTTCACTCTACGCCATGATATTACACGTTCCGCCTGTAGCACCATTTCCTGAAGAAAATCATGGCGATATAACCTTAGCATTTGTAGGAATTTATGCTGGCGATATTGAAGAAGGTCGTGCTGTTCTCGCTCCATTAGATGAACTTGATAATCCTATCCTCAAAGCTGTTATGCCGATGCCATACAAAGTGATGCAATCTGCATTCGATGCTGGGTCACCTGACCACGCACGCTATTACTACAAGTCATTGATAATGAAGGAACTCGCAGATGAAGCTATTGAAAGCATTGCTATGCATGGTTCATCACTATCGGGACCACTAACGATTGTTGGAATCGAACCTCTAGGTGGCGCTATTAACAGACAAAGTGCTGATGCCACTGCGTTCCCTCATCGTAACGCTGCATATAACTTTTCTGTGTGGGGTGGTTGGCTAGATGCAACCGATGATCAAAGCAATATCACATCGGTTCGTACATTTTTTGAAGAGATGGCGAGCCATGCAGGTAATGATGTGTATAGCAATTATCTCTCGGCTGATGAAGCTCATAGAGTACAAGAAGCATTTCGCGGAAATATCGAGCGACTTAAGCGAGTGAAAGAAAATTACGATCCTGACAATTTATTCAAAGGTAATTTAATTTTGGACGATATTCGTGAGAATGCGTGATAACAAGTTGGGATTTAAAGAATCAGTAATAAACCACGCGACACCATAACTCCGCCCTTTCTAACGAATGATAAAAGAATTGCCTTAGTTTTCAACTGGATGTGAGTCGATGTGGCTCACATCTTTTTATGCTTATCAACTAATTGAAGGAGCAAATCATGAAGCGATTATTTTCATCTTTTTAGGTCTTATTACGCTGACACTCTCGTGGAGTATTTTAAGTGTCAGCGCACAATCGACCTTGGCTCATGTATAGAAAGTGTGAAAGCGAACCAGTCGAGAAATAAAGTCGGGTGAAATATGCTTCAGATTACGACGAAACTCACAGATAGCAATGTAGCCAAAAAGATAGCGTTTGTGAATACCTTTGAAGGGTCGCAAGAAATTGCAGACATCGGTCCACATCCCTTCAATGGTGTTGCAATGTATCTCGTAAAACCCACCGCTGTCGTCGTCGCGAGCATACTCTTTGGCACTATGACAGAAGGTGGATCATCAGGGTCAAAATGTTCTTCGCCTTTTATCACGCCCCGTAACAACAGGATCACTTGTTGTGGGGTTAAATGCCGTTGTTGAAAGACTGTATTGGTATACATTATACGCACATTGGCATTGGTTACAGCGATACACCTGTAAGTGGCTCTTTTTTGTGCGCCGAAACAAGTGGGCATCGCTCACATCGGTCTGGCAATGGGGACATTTCAGCCCTTCAGCATGAAAGTAGTCCAAAAGCTAGTTTTCGCAGTCTGTTTGATCAAGTAGATCTGTGATTGTAAATCTCATACGCGATACTTTATTTCACTTTGCTCACACTTTCCAGTGTTGAGCCATGGCCGAACCTCATAACAAGCCTGAAAGTGCACAGCATGATGAAGAATTTGATCGGTTCGACGAAGCCCAGCCCTTCCTCCAATTGCTCGCTGATATGCTTGCCCGGATGAGCGATGAACCAGCGACAGATGACACAGAAGAGGGAGTGAACCAACAGGAGCAGGCTGCGGGATAGTTGCTGTATCCCGTAGCAGCACCTCATAATTGGGGTATCGAGGCACAACCTCGTGCAATTGGTTCAAAAGAAAGGACGTTTATGAGAGCAGCAATATATTCCCGTGTATCGCACGAAGAACAGGTCGAGGGCTGGAGCCTCGATGCCCAGCATGAGCTATGTCTGGCGCTGGCAACTCAGCAAGGTTGGACAGTCGCACCACAGCACATTCACTTCGAACTAGGACGATCAGCTAAAATCGATGCCCGCCCTGCTTTTCAGCGCATGATGGGGCAGGCTCAGGCGAAGCAGTTCGATCATATCATTATCCATAAACTGGATCGCTTCAGTCGTAGTCTGAGCGATGTCGTCAAAAATGTTGCCGTGTTGAAGAAGTCAGGGGGCGGTCTGGTATCCGTATCTGAACCCTGAGTAGATACAACTTCTCCACAGGGCGAGTTCATGCTGCATCTGTTTGCCCTGCTTGCTCAGTGGGATAACCTGAACCGTGCGTGTGAAACTGCCTGCTATACCTCAAAAAGCTGCAACGGCATATAGGCAGAGACAATAAAGTTTGGGACATCCACAACTTCGCTGATCTTCAAATCAGCCGCTGTGCTG
>DAOTXB010000727.1:0-1780 GCA_034435575.1 Anaerolineae bacterium | reverse complement strand
ATGTACAAATCTGACTGGACAGCTGCAGAGAGTGTTGAGCGTAGTCTGGAGTATTTTCTTGAAATCGGTGAGCGCCGTAAAACAAACGAAAAACTTGCACCATTCCGTGTGGAGCGCTTGGACTATCGAGATGTTGACCGAGATAAATTCTATGAAGGTCTTGAACGTAACGGACCTAAAGCCGTAGAAGAATTCAAAAACGCATTTTAACGGAGACACTTAAACCTGTATGGAAGTGAATTTAGGCTCAGATACAAATACGCTATCGTGGCAGTCATTGTATAAGATATTTATTGGTTCGGTGCTACCACGCCCGATAGGGTGGGTGTCTACTGTAGATGAACATGGCAATAACAACCTTGCCCCATTTTCGTTTTTCACTGTGGCAAGCGTTAGTCCGCCGCATGTACTATTTTGCCCGATGATACGGGGCACAGATTTATCGGAAAAAGATACGTTACACAATGTTCGTCATACAGGTGAATTTGTGTTGAATATCGTTACGGAGAATACTGCGGAAGCGATGAATCAAACCGCGACTGAATTACCCGCAAATGTCGATGAATTCCAGTACGCAGGACTCACCGCTGTTAGATCTGTCGCAGTAAAATCGGCGCGTGTTGCCGAAAGTCCGATTCACTTTGAGTGTAAACTCAATCAGATTATTGAGTTCGGTAATCAACCGGGTGCGGGTAGTGTAGTTATCGGCGAAGTGGTTCATCTTCATGTGGATGACGACATGCTTTATGGTGGCGATAAGATTAAGCTAGATGCACTAAAACCCATCGGGCGACTTGCCGGTACATCTTATACCCGTGTGACGGATGTGTTTGAACTTGTGCGTAATCCAACACAGGTCAAATCAGACGATAAATAGCAAGTTATGTGGGTCGATGTCACCATAGGGTGTCGACCCAGCTTATGATTGTTATACTTTTTGTCTCTGTGATTGGTGCAATTTTACCCAATCAACAACAGAATGCTCTAGTTGTTCCATTGAATCAAGGATGAACAATTTGTCGTGCATAGCGCGTGGGCTGGGATCAATTTTTTCGAATTCTTCCAGACTATACGGCACCTTACGCACATCATCAGAATAGGCGTGATCCATCTCACCGGGGGAGGACATTAAACCTGCCCCGAACGCTTTCATCTCGCCATTTTCCATCATGAATCCAAATTCAATGGTATACCACCACAGACTCCCTAACGATTTACGATCTTCTTTAGAGAATTGTAGGGCATATTGGGCGAATTTTTGTACATAATCCGCATATTGACGATTCACCATCAACGGTAAATGCCCGAATGTATCATGCCAGATGTCCGGCATCGGAGTGTAATCAAGATCATCACGTTCGCGGATGTATTCAGTAATCAGGAATTTTCGTGCGGCGAGGTGCTCGAACCAATCTTGACCATCGGAAAATTGTACGGGTGTACTAACAAGCTCCCAATCAACGAGTTCTTGAAATTTTTGATCAAGCGCATAGAAATCGGGCATGCGTTCAGCGCGTAGATTTAATTTTTCTAAGCCATCAAGCCAGATTTGGCAGGCATATTTTTGAACGCGGGGCAATTGTTTTTCGTAAAGTAAGCGCCATGTACCATGGTCATGGTCAGTAAAATTGTGAAAAGGTCTTTTTTCTTCCATATAGTATTCCTTATCTCTACACTTATAGATATATTATAAAGCAAGAATCGAGATTTAAGGTACTAGATTGTGCATTATTTACAGTTTATGGACTAAAAGGATTGGGCAATATATACCAGAAGCATA
>DAOTXB010000726.1:0-4657 GCA_034435575.1 Anaerolineae bacterium | reverse complement strand
AAATTGCTCAAAATTGTGGATTTCACTATGTCAAATTACCTTAGCAGATATGATTTTGAGGGCTTATTTGTTACCTTAGCGGATGAAAAAGCCCTTTTTTGTTCTGATAATTACTGCTATTGAGACTTAGCAGATATAAATCACGCCCATGTCCTATTTTTGCAGGTATCTTGTAACTATGCCAGATAGTTATATAATTTCTATATTGCAAACGCGATACTTGCTTCAAATTGTGTCAGCGTCTAATAATAAATTCTTGAGATACAGGCCCGATCAAACCATTTACTCCAACTGCTGCGACAGCAACTGCTTCGTATTCACTAAAGCCTGACCATGGTTGTGTTTGTGTACCTTGCCAAACAAAGCTTTGATCAAATTGGTATGAACCAGGTTGTCGTAAAGCAATGATATAACTCTGCGCATCAAGCACCTCATTCCATACTAATACATATTGAGAGTTACCATTTTCATCCTGAGTGCCACTATCACGTAACACTACTTGTCTAGGAGGACGTAAACCATCAGCAAGCGATTTAATAATCGATAAGATGGTTTGTGTAGTTTGAATAAAGTAATCAGGTTCTATATGCGAGCTTATATCGCCGCCTTCTCGGTTATTAGAATCTTCAACCGCTTCAATAAAACGAATTGCAGGAAAATTTACTTCAGTGAATGAAAAATGATCACCATAACGCCCATCACGATCTGCTGCAGGTATTATATTAATTTCCAGTGGGACATGATGATATAAACTCAAAAGTTCTATAGTTCTAGCAAGATGCCGTGATGACGATAAATTGGAATTATCATTGTCTGAAAAGACACGAATTTGATAATCGTTAGTGATTCCCGTGGAAGTATTATTGCTTCCAATAGTATCAATGTTTATCATGGCGATTAATTCTGCTCCCCAACCGCCTTGTTGAATATATGTTTCGACAAATGCTTTGCTCCCTTGTCTATTGACTTCCTCAGCTGCAAATAAAACAAAAACTACTGTAGAACGCATGTTATGTCGGCTGAGGATCCGAGCAAACTCGATAACAGCTGCTACACCTGAACCATTATCATCCGCTCCTGGTGCAAAATCCGTAGAATTAGATAATTCATAGGTGCGGCTATCATAATGTGCACCAATAACAATAATTCCTGCACCTGCTTCAGTACCGTTCAATATACCTACAATATTGCGTTGTGATGTAGTTAAGCCATCATAAGTAGCTTGGAAAGGATGCGTTGTTACTATAAATCGACCATTAGACTGTTCAGATATATTTGTAAACTGTTCAGATATGTAGTCTGCTGCTGCACCTATTCCGCGATTATTTGATGTTTGTGAGGAATTTACGTGGCGTGTATAAAAGTCTTCTAAAATATATACATGTGACATTAGTCGATTTATATCAATTTCATTTATCAAGTTATATAACTCAACATCAATTGAATTTTCTTCACCGTTAGTTATTGCTTCTATAGTAACTACATCAGTAATAGGCGTAGCGTAACCAAGCGTTGGTAATGGTGTGTTGCGGAGTAAAGAGGGTATTAGTGTGGGTGGCACATCAGTACGATTAGTTGAAAGGTTACACGCTAACATGGTAAAACTGATACAAATTACAATCAATAAGATTTTTCGCATCTTATTACCCAATAGGAATACTATCCCAATAAGTCTTATTATAACGTAAAAAATTTCTTAGAATTAGACAGTAGGTTAATCGTAGCTAATGATGATTGTCTAGCCCCAAGAGCATGGCTCCGGTGAATATTTCGTGCTAAATGACAAATTACATGAGAAGTTTATCTAAAGAGATCTGTAAATTGTATTTGAGCGCTCAAATTATCAAGGACAATTTGATGCGTTGATGCCACACGCTCATAAGCATGCAATCGATTACGGTGCCTTTGTAGATCGTCTTGAATGTCTTCTAGATGGCGTACCAGCATACGTAACTCTTGACACTCTGTGGTAGGTGGTATCCAAGTCGGTGGCGATTGTGTTTCACAAAAATGAGCAATCAGGGTCGCATCGATTTTGTCGGTTTTGTTGCGTGCCATCTGGCTCATGGCATAGGCTTTAATCCGTGCGGGATTTACGACACTAACTTTGACTTGCTTTTCAGCTAAAAACTGAGCAACCTTCTCATAGTAGGTACCTGTTGCTTCCATACATGCATGAACTGATATCGCTTTTCTTTTTTTCAGAAAACGCCATAGTTTTTTAAATCCGCCTTGATTATTCTCAAATTGAGCATATTCAGATTGACTATTTGGGAAGCGTAAAACAACATCGACTTTGTCTTTAGCGATGTCTAAGCCTAATATATATTGCATTCTGGTTCTCCTGAGTTGATGTATACAATGCTCAGCAGTCTTTACAGTCGCCCAACAGCCAACCTTGTCCTAATTCAAGCTCTATCATCTTTTGGTGGCGCAGGCAGCAGGGACAAGGGTCTGATTAGTTTATCGTCGTGCAGTTTCAGATTTAAATACCCGTTATCCCTTTAAAAATTATGATCGTCCCAAATTGCCATGATTGCCCGTTGAATCTGTTGTGGGTGTCCGCCTATCACGCGCCATAATCGGTCAATCTGTGCATCAGTCAACGCATGTTCATACCCCGGATATTGCGCGCTGTTCACATGCCGAATATAGGCTTTAGCCGCTACTTCAGGCATGGGTGGTACTGCGATGGTGGTCAACACATGTTTAAGCACCCGATACTGGCGATTGATCACCACAACCTGTGCCGGGTTGAGGACTTGTAATAGATTGTCCATCGCTTCTTTGGACAACTGCTGGCTATCATCAAGTACGACCAGCACACGGCATCGTGTCAGATATTTCACCAACCCTGTCTGCGTGGTCAACGCATGCAACTGCTCATAGACCGCTTCAACTGATGACGGCGCTTCGATCCACACTAATTGATCCAAGCACTCTTGTTCAATTAGCCTGTGCGCTAATTCATGAATCAGCGCGGTCTTACCGATCCCCGGCACACCGATAATTTGCAGATGGGATGGTTGTGCTATAGGCAAAGCACATAACAGACGGGTGAGTAACGCCTCGCGTCCATATAACTTGGGACGCGTTATCAGGGGCAGGGCGGTTAATAAATGCAAGCGCTTGTCTGCTTTCATGCGCTGACTTTCACGACAGATGAGCGTTTCAGTCAACCGTTGCACACCATAGCGATGATACCGCCGCAAGGTGCGCGTCTCGATACCAATTAACGCACAATATCGCTCTCTGGATAGATCAAGATCAACCCGCACATAATGATAATAGAGCCAACTGGCTACAGTGAGTTCAATATTATCGCATCTTGCTTCTGCAACAATTTGTGCCTCGGCTTGCGTGATCGTGTCATTCAGTAATGGCACCGGCAGATTATTGACCTCCCGACGCTGTTTGAGAGTATCCGCAATGGTGGATACAAGCAGATGATTAAGACTGACTTGTGGTTGGTGGGGCACATCAGATAATTGACGATCCGCCAGCGCATCCTTAACTAGCATAAGATTAATAAGTGGTGGTGGGTCAGATAGGACGGGTTGATAGTGCAGACATTTAAGGGCATTGAGTACAGTATTGAAGGTTAACGACAACGGTTCATCCTGGAGCTATGCGATTATTGTTAGTCTTTAATATATTTAGGCATATATGCTAAATTGGAGGTACCCCTAGTTAATGGGGGGATCATCTATCATCATCACTTTATGTCAACATCACAATCTCAAACTACTATCGGGCGGAAGTTACTCAACTTGGTGCTGAAACTAGGGCTGGGCGATATGAGTTTCATCGGGGATTTACTGTTCGATCTCATTCAGCGATTGCCCTTAGTCCACGCATTGCCTGGCATGTATGAAGTGCTGGAGTATGATTCTAGGCTGGAGCTGAAAGACAGTAAGGGACGTACCGCTGACTACCATAAACGCCAGCACGTGCGGTTCTTACAAGATAATATTATTGCCTACCAGGATAAAGCCTGGGGCGATGGGGACATTTTTGCAGACTATCATTGTTCGCCCGGTAAAGCGGTAGATCGCTACCGGGATGGACATCGTTTCAATATCTTAATCTCGCTTCGTGAAACCAAGCATCGGGGTGATACGGAAACCTTTACAATCCAGCGGGTCATCAAAGAGGGGTTTATTGGTGCAGTTGAATCTTTCCAGACGGATATCGATCATCGCACCCATAAATTGACCTTGAGCATCGTCTTTCCCAAGTCACGTCCGCCACAGAAGGTCATGGTTGTCAAACAGAATACGCAGGACACACTGCCACTTGATCACACGCATAGCCACATCTTGCCTGATGGGCGACAACAGTATCGCTGGCAAACCACAAAACCACGTCTATTTGATGCTTATATTCTCAAATGGGAGTGGTAAGGGGCTATTATCTCAATATCTATAGTAGCCCCCGATAAAATGACGGTTTTAGGTACCACTGCCACCACTGTACATGGCTACTATTCCTTTCTCTAAAACGACATATATACATTTTAGGCAATATTTGATTACTCATGAGTAATGGAAAGTGTACCTCAAGCTCTTTACTATTGCAACCTATAGTTTATTGCAACGAGATGAGTATGCTCTTGACCGCTCAACAACTCGGTTTACGTATCCGACTTGCACGCGAA
>DAOTXB010000725.1:0-6734 GCA_034435575.1 Anaerolineae bacterium | reverse complement strand
TGTATCAGATATGCCTGAAACACATGCTATAATCAACATAAGGCATAGACGGAGCAATGAAGATGGTATTACAAACCACAACGCGCATGACGGTTGATGACTTTGAGCGCTTTATCACGCAGCCGGAAAATAGTGACATGGCGTATGAATTTATCGGCGGGGAGATAGTGACTGTGGTATCGAATAATTATTGTTCACAAATTGCAATGCTCATCGGCGCGTTTATTACACTATTTGTCAAACGAAATCAGCTTGGACAAGTGACCGGGGCGGATGGTGGCTATATCGTCAACGGAGAACGGTATATTCCAGATGTCGGGTATATCAGCAAACAACGCCAACCCACGCCGAACCACGATTCCTATAATCCACAGGCACCTGACCTCGCTGTAGCGGTGATCTCGCCGACTGATTCCCCCAGAACATTGATGATTAAGGTCAGTAATTATCTGGCATCCGGCACAACAGTCTGGATTGTTTACCCCGATGAACGCGAAATCTATGTGCATCATCCCAAACAGGGCGTAACGCTCTGCACTGTAGAAGATACGATTACAGGGCGTGAGCTTCTGCCGGAGTTCACGCTTGCCGTCAAAGATATTTTCCCTGAAGATGATAGCACGGAAGAAACAGCCACTGAATAAACTGTGCAAAGTTTTGCACAATTACACGTTATGTTTTGCTTGCCATTCTGATTTGAGCAAAGAAAACTGGTTTAGATCGACAAATTCACCCTGTATGAGGTTCATTTCACGGGCTACGCCATCCAGATGAAAGCCCAAGCGTTCTGCAATCGCACAACTTTTATCGTTCCCCACCGAGCACGAAATAGCAATACGATTAAATCCCAATACATCAAAGGCATATGTCACCATCGCTTGTGTTGCTTTTGTGATGATGCCGTGTCCGGTATGGGCTTTGCTCAACCAGTACCCGATCTCCGTTTTCATATTGCGAAAATCCCAATATACAAAGCCGATAGCACCGACCAACTGATCATCGTAGAAGATGCCCGCCTGAAAGCCCTTGTTTTGTGTGTATTGTTCCAGTGATCGTTTGACAAAATCGCGGGTATCCTCAACGGTGCGATTGTTCACGATTCCGGGCAACCAGCGCTCAATGTGGGCACGGTTGGCTTCTGTCAGCGCAAACAGCGCCTCGGCATGATGCAATTCAAAAAGTTGAAGCGTGATGTGTGTGTCTACTCGATAATCGAAAACCTGATTTTGATGCGAGATATGCCAATCCTGTTTGAGCATGGCATATAGATTCAGATCGTTATATGTCTCGCCGATGCACTCATCTTGACGCAATACCCCTTCATGCACGAAGCCGAGACGCTCTGCAACAGCACAACTCGCCGTGTTTTGTGGCGCACAACGAATAACGATGCGATTGTAATCACGGTACCCGAATGCGTAGTCAACAATCGCGCGCACTGCACGGGTGACAATGCCGTTCCCGCTATGATCTACATCCAACCAATAACTTAATTCGCCCTCAAAATAATATGATGCGGTCAGTGTCAGCATGATGTCCCCGACAATCTCACCATGATACATTATTGTGAGGGGTAACCGCTTCCCATCGGCGAAGTCTTTTTTCGCAGACTGCACAAAGGTGCGCCAATCGTCGGCTGATTTGTAGTTATCCATCCAGGCGAAATATTCACGTAGACGCGCGCGATTTTTGTCCATTAGAGCATAGACGGTTTCGGCTTGATGTTCATCATAGAGCGCCAGCGAAATCTCATCATCGACACGATAGGTAAACATCGTTCACCTCTGCCATTCTTCTGCTAACAGACTGTAAATAATCATATCGTGGTAGACATTATTGAGGAGATACCCCGCCCGTTGTAGCGCTTCACGGGTGAAGTTCAACCGTTTAGGGATAGCCTGACTTTTGGTGTTCCCCGTAGCACAACGTATGATGATCCGGTTAAGTTTGAACATTTCAAAACCGAAATTGATCATAAATCGTGTGCCCTGTGTGATGATGCCGCGCCCGGTATAGGCTTCGCCCAACCAATAGCCGATCTCACCGATATTGTGCTCGCGTGAATTGATGTTCAGCACCAGCCCACCGGCATACACATCATCCACAAAAATGCAGAGTGACAAGCTGTTGCCCTCAGCATTTCGCTTACACACACGTTCTACCTGTGCTTTGACCTGCTCACGCGTTTGTAGGGTATGCGCCCACCCCAACCATTCACCCAAAAAATCACGGTTTTCCATCAAAAAGCCATGAAAAGAATCGATGTAGCGATCATAAGGTTGTAATAGATGGAGTTCGACTCCATCGCTGAGCGTGTGAGAGAACATCAGATTTAGTTGTCGCTGACGCTCAATTTGGCGGCTTGGTCGCGGGTGGCGAGTTCGTCAATAAATTCGTCAATACCCCCGTCCATAACAGTGGGCAAATTATAATTGCTGATGTTCACACGATGATCGGTCACACGATTTTGTGGATAATTATAGGTGCGGATCTTCTCCGAACGATCACCACTCCCCACTTGACCGCGTCGGTCAGCATCTTGCTCTGCGCGTTGCTTTTCAATTTCCATCTCATACAGACGGTTGAGCAATACTTGCTTGGCACGGATGCGGTTTTGTAGCTGACTCCGCTCATCTTGCATCTCGACAACCAAGCCACTAGGAATATGCGTCATGCGTACAGCGGAGTCGGTGGTGTTTACGGATTGTCCACCCGCGCCCTGACTGCGAAAGACATCAACACGAACTTCGTTCATATCAAGCTCAACATCGACATCATCCAATTCTGCCATGATCGCCACGGTTGCTGTACTGGTATGCACCCGTCCCTGACTTTCAGTAGTCGGAACACGCTGTACACGATGTGTACCGCCTTCCCATTTGAGGCGACTATAGGCGGCATCACCCTTGATCTCAAATTCGATGCGCCGATAGCCACCACCACCGGTTTCATTTTCAGAGGTTACGGCGACCTTCCACCCGCGCCCTTCGGCATAACGGGTATACATGCGGAACAAATCCGCCGCGAACAACGCCGCTTCATCCCCGCCTGCACCGGCACGGATTTCCATAATCACGTTTTTGTCATCGCGTGAATCTTTGGGCAGGAGCATTACTTTGAGTTCCTCTGAGAGCTTTTCGATGGCTGATTCAAGGTTGTTGATCTCTTCCTTTGCCATCTCGCGCATATCAGAGTCCTCTTCTTCATCGCGCAGAAGTTTCGCATCTTCAAGCTCTTCTAGCATGCCCTTGAGCTGGCGATAATTTTCCACAATTTGTTGAATGTTAGACCGTTCCTTAGAGAGCGCCACCACTTTTTCGTAATCGCTGGTCACTTCTGGATCGGCTAACATGCTTTCTAATTCGTTAAAGCGGGCATCAATTTCCGCTAATTTATCGAGCATGGGGTTTCCTTTAATCTGTCGTCTAAACGTGTGCTGGTTGGTAATGACAATTATGACACAATACCAGTCGTGGCATGTGTTGGGTGGGGTACAGGGTTATTGAGGGGCGGTGCCCCTATAGTTGGTCGCGCCGTTTTTGCGGTTTCATGGTGAATAGAGTCTATGCTTTACGCTATCAATAATAAAGCCATTATACGCCGGACAAGCCACCCTGAGTAGGGGGTGATGGCAAGATTGCCGCGAGAGTTTCAGCGTAAAACCTCAACCTACGCTACACTCACGGTATCAACGATCAGCCATAATTGAACCTAGAGGACGACCACATGACCATCCGTACACTTGTGTTATCTGGCGGAGGCGGAAGAGGCGCTTTCCACGCTGGTGTTTACAAATATTTGATGAAACAAGATAAAGCCGGGCTGGACGAGAATCATACTACCGCGTGGGTGCCGGATATTATCGTCGGGACATCCATCGGCGCGGTCAATGGTGCGGCGATCACACAGGGAATGAGCGCGGAAGAACTCGAACAAACATGGCTGACATTGCGGTCACATCATGTGGAAGCGATCCCGCCCGGTATGAGTCGAATTACGCGGGGTGTGGTCAATTCTGCGCTCAAGCAAATGATCGGCTCTGCTTTGCCACAGGTCACGCCGGATAAAGCGACATCACCTTCGGATGCATGGCAGCCTGCGCCGGTGTTGCCCGGTTGGTTCAATAGCTTATTTTTAGGGCAATGGAGCAATTTACTGGATACAGGTCCGCTCAAAGATACGCTGACCGAACGCATGAAAATTGACCCGGACAAACTCAGCGCAAGCGACAAAACTCTGCTCATCAGCACCACCAATGTGCAAACCGGTGAGGAGCGCATCTTCAGCAATAAGCCCATCAAACGCATCGGCTCAAACGATCCACATGAAAAAGTCAGCACACCGATCACCGTAAATCGCATTGTCGCGAGTTGTAGCATCCCGATGGTGTATCCATGGACACAGGATGAAGATGGTGACCAGACCTATCATTGGGATGGTGCAGTAGTGGCGAACACCCCACTAGCATCGGCGTTTCATGCAGTGGCTGACCGTCCAATCGAAGAGGATATGGAAATCGTCGTTGTGTTGATGACTCCCTGGGTGGAAAAAGGCAAACCAGCACGAATCGCACCGTTGCCAACCAGTTTTATGGAAGCGGGTTTACGCACACTCGATTGGGCATTGCTATCGTCCTTTCGCAATGAGTTAGATAAGACCAAACTCTACCGTCGTTTAGCAGAGGAAGACCGCCGCGCCGGACGCGAGCAACGCTATCGGTATGTCAAAGATATTATGATCGTCGCACCGGAAGAATTTCAGTCGATTGCACGGATCGTCACTTACGAAGAAAGCGCTTCGCGTGAATTGATTGAACTTGGTTATGAGAAAGCAAAAGCCCAATTTGAGGACAGATTTGGCGCGCATCTGGTCGGGTAAAGGGTATCAAAACAGATACGCATCCATGAACGCCCGCAATTGTCACGGGCGTTTTTTCATCATTTGAGCTGTAGCATACGATTTATGCAGTGGGCTGTTCTTATGATTCTGTGTCATCGTCCATCTCAATCTGTGGCGCGACCAGCAGATAAGATAGGAACAAGCCCCCGATGCCAGCAGAATAGGCAACCCGAAGTAGAGGGTGATGTCAAGATTAGCGTGGGAGCTTCAGTATGCCTAATCCTCATTAGGAAGTATGTGGTTTTTAGCAATTCGCCTTTATGCATAAATAATTAAGCGCTATGTAACGCTGATTGTGGGAAGAAAAATCATATATCCGCTAACCGTTATCTACTCGCATTTTATCCACTTTAATTTCACAGAAAGTTCATAAGCATCATACAAACTTAACGATCATATGTAACTGACAATGTTATGCTAAATATAGTGAAATTCGACACACATTGAGTTATTGCATCGAATTCTTTATTAGATTTTCACACCTATTTATCAGAGTAATTAAACTTGGAGGTATATTTTATATGTGGAAAATCAGCGAATTACGTTTTATGAACCGATCTTTGGTTCTTAGTTTATTGGTGATATTTATTCTAATAATCGTTGCACCCGTTGCACAAGCACAAACGTTAACAGATTGCCCCAGCAGTTTGTCACGAAGTGATTGTGATTATTACAGCAGTGGATTCGATATTCTTAACGAAGGGACAATTGTGGACTATATCTTTTATACCACTACCACCGTTGAACTTGGTAACTTCGCGACCACAGATCTAACCGTCAGCGGTTTTGGGCAAATGCTCCTCGGTGATAATGGTAGTGTTGATGCAATGAGTGTCTTTATTGAAGAAGGGACTTACGAATATAGCGCGATGTTCCTGGGGGGTATCAACAATGCTGGTATGGGTGCGTTCCTGTACTACGATGATCATGTTTATTTTGGGGTGGGCAGAGATGCTGATGCGATTGAGTGGGCAGGGGCAGATCTCAGCGAACTTTCTGGCGGCAATCAGATGCAGATTACCTACAATACGATTGATCCGGTGCAGTTTATGACCCAAGTTCCTGGTGGGCAAAATAATTGGCTGATGCAAGATGGAGATGAATGGTTCGATGCAGAAGGCAATGGCTTCCCGACCAGAGTCGCCTATAGTTTTATACAGGACACACAACCCATTGCCAGTTCAATGAGCGCACTAGGGCAATTAATGGGGTCGAATGCGTCAGAAGATGCGACAATGGGTGCAATTTTGGGCATGTTTGGCATGGGTATGGATATTCCCGGTGTTGCCAGTTATATCGGCTCGGTTAGCTTTAATACAAACACGGGTAATATCGCTGGATTTCAGACTGTCTCTGAAATCATCATTGATATGGGTAATATGCTTGGTCAAGATATTGTCACCGCATTCATGGGAACAACGGGTAGTGTCTTCACGCAAACGCAAATTCAATTTGATAACTTTGATGGTGATTTGTTGATCGAATCCCGTATTCCTGAAGAATGGACGCCTCTGAGCGAACAGAGTGCGCGTGGGATTATGAATTCAAGTGGCTTGGGCTTACCAACGCTGTTGCAGTCTTACTTTTTACCTTATGCACTGAGTAGCAATTTTAGCGCACCCACAACCAATAATAACACCGGGTCTACCAATGCTAACTCCGTAACTCAATCAGAGGTCGTGGGTGCCGTCCGCGATATTATCTATGGTGATATAGAGACAGCATCTTTAGGGAGAGGCGCACGGGATGAGTGGATGTTTGAAGGCGAATCCGGCGATGTTGTCACGATTTCGCTAACGGGCGACTTTGACACATATCTGGAACTGATTGATCCT
>DAOTXB010000724.1:0-4604 GCA_034435575.1 Anaerolineae bacterium | reverse complement strand
ACCATTTTCACAGACGTAGGTGTCACGACGATCAATGGTAACGGGTTTACGATTGATGGTAACAACACCCATGCGCTATTTGCGATAGATGCTATTGATACCTTAAACCTCAACAATGTCACGATCCAAAATGGTAACGGCTCGGGGTTTAATGGTGGGGCTATCCGCGCTACCGGTGTGGTGAATATTACCAATAGCACAGTGAGAAACAATACCTCACCGTTTGATGGTGGAGCAATTATCATTGATGCGGGGGGTGTAGTGACGATCACCAATAGTACAGTTTCTGACAATACTGCCCCGAATGATGGTGGCGTAGTCGCGAATTACGGCACACTCAACATCGTCGGAAGTGCCTTCAGCGGTAATATGGCGACTGTAAACGGTGGGGTAATCAATAATCAGGTGGCGGGTGTTTTAACCATCAGCAACAGTCGTTTCATCGGGAATAGCGCCAATACGTATGGCGGTGCTATCAATAATGTCTATACAATGGCGAATGTGACCATCAGCAATAGTGTCTTCACGGGGAACACGGCTGATGTCGGCGGGGCATATGCAGACCTCGCTGGTGGCACCATTTCATTTATCAATTCCACCCTATCGGGGAATACTGCGACTACGCAGGCGGCGGCGATTTTTAGTGCTGGCACGCTCAACCTTACCGCGTCCACAATCGCACAAAATACGAACGGTGGCGGAGACCCTGTAGTCTATAATGTCACGCCAAGTAACGGCACAGCGACAAACAGCATCATTAGCGGTAATTTGCCCTTTAATTGCTTGTCGATATTTACTGATAGTGGCGGAAATTTTGAAAATACGAATAGCTGTGGCTTTGGTACGGGCGCGAACACTGACCCGATGCTTGGTGCTTTCAATGGCTTATATCATCCCCTACTCACGGGTAGTCCCGCGATTGACACCGCCCCGACATGCGCCGGATTAACCACCGACCAAATCGGAAATGCGCGTCCGTTAGGCGGTGCGTGTGATAGTGGCGCGATTGAAACCATGCTCACAGATAATGCCGTTGTTCCTGTAGCGATACCGGGCACACCACCGCTTAATCAGTGGAATGGGGAATATCCAGAAGAAGACCGTGCCGAGGCATATGCTGTCGATGATAACGTCTATGCCACCATCCACATGCAGAATGGCGCATGGCAATACAACGCTGGAGGCATCCCACAAGACCTGATCGACTACGGCGTGATTCTGGCGATTGATGTGTGGGAGCAAGGTGGCGATCAATATTTTGACAATTACGAGCGTGTGTGCTTGCTCGGTGAAGGGCGCTTGATCTTCTTCGATGCGACCCAATCCCCGCGCCCGATGACTGAGATTCTCCCCGTTGATTTTGAGGATGGTTACACCTGTGGCTGGATTCCCAACGCGGGCACGGTGGTGTTGATCGACCCGGAATAACGGGACATAACAAAATAAAATGGGCGAATCATGCGATTCGCCCACATAATTTTAATGCTCTGTATAATTGCCTAGAAGCCCATCTCGATATGTGTGGTGACGATTTTTTGCACAGCGACGACATAGGACGCGGTGCGATAATCGGTCACCGTGGACATCTGCCGTTTGACCTCTGCGATCTCTTGAAAAGCAAGGCGCATGGTGTCATCTAAACCAGAACGCACAAGGTCAAGCTCATTTGCCCCATGTAGGATGTCTGCACGCAGGTGAGCGGGCACTGTTTTGCCCGTCATCGTCTCCAGCGCTTCGAGGATGCGTTCACCACGTAATTCATCCAGACGACGTTGCATACGCCCGAAACGAATGTGCGACAGATTCTTAATCCACTCAAAATAAGAGACGGTCACCCCGCCTGCGTTGACGAAAGCATCTGGCAATATCGCAATGCCACGATCACGTAAAATATTGTCACCGTCATAGGTGATCGGACCATTTGCCGCCTCGACGATCAATTTCGCGTTAATGTAGGGGGCGTTTGTGGCTGTGATCTGTGCTTCTAATGCGGCGGGAATTAGAATGTCACACTCTTTTTCCAACACTTTCAGCCCATTTTTGACATATTCCGCATCAGGATAACCCGTTACACCACCATTTTCGTTGATGTATTGCCTTACATGCTCGACATTCAAACCATTATCATTGATGAGTGCGCCGTCCCATTCAATGATGCCGATGATCTTCGCGCCATCTTCTTCTTGTAAGAACTTCGCGGCATGATAGCCGACGTTGCCCAACCCTTGAACGACAATCCGCTTACCCTCAAGCCCCCCATCCATGCCCGCTTCCTGCACCGCATCAGCATGACGGAAAAATTCCCGTGTGACGTACTGCACACCGCGCCCTGTCGCTTCCACACGCCCACGAATCCCGCCGTTGGTCACCGGTTTGCCGGTCACACAGGCGAAATGATTAATGTCTTCCGGGCGCATGATGCGATAAATATCCGCGATCCATGCCATTTCCCGTTGTCCGGTGCCCATATCTGGCGCGGGGACGTTCTCTCCAGGGCTGATGTATCCCTTGCTGATGAGTGCTCGTGCAAATCGGCGTGTGATCCGCTCAAGGTCAACCTCATTATATTGACGCGGGTCAATTTTGAGCGCACCTTTACTGCCACCATAGGGCACGTTGACAATCGCACATTTGTAGGTCATCAGGGAGGCGAGGGCTTCTACTTCATCCTGATTAGCATGAGGCGAATAACGGATACCACCCTTCACGGGCAGGCGATGGTCGCTGTGGACAGCCCGCCATCCGGTGAATAATTCGTACCTGCCATTTTCCAACTGAACCGAAAATTGCACTTTAATAACGTTGTTGGTCGCTTTAATTTGCTCGGCTAACCCGCGCTTGATATCTAGTTTTTCTAGGGCGCGGTCTACCATCATATTTACGCTTTGGGAAAAAGTAAGGCGGGGCTTGGCTAAAGTCATTTAAGTTACTCCCTAAACATAATTGTGTAATTTATGCAAAAAAACAGGGGCTTACCCTGTGCATTTCTTACTATTATACAAGTTGTGCCTGTTTTCGGCATGAATTATCTTAGCCCTACGTGGTTTACCCTTTTCTCCGCTATAATGTGACCGCAAACCAAGTAACAAGGATTTCTTTAGCGTGAAACGAAATGAACTTCGTAATATTGCGATCATCGCCCATGTCGATCATGGTAAGACGACGCTGGTTGATGGCATGTTGAAGCAAAGTAACGTATTCAGGGACGAATCTCAGGCAGGCGAGCGTATTCTGGATAGCAATGATTTAGAACGTGAACGCGGGATTACGATTCTTTCAAAGAATACCGCGATTGAATGGAACGATGTAAAAATTAACATCGTTGATACACCGGGCCACGCTGATTTCGGTGGGGAAGTTGAGCGTGTGCTGAATATGGTGGACGGCGCGTTACTGTTGATCGATTCGGTTGAAGGACCGATGCCACAAACGCGCTTTGTGTTGCGTAAGGCACTGGAACTGGGCTTGAAGATTATCGTGGTCATCAACAAAGTAGACCGTCCACATGCGCGCTTAGAAGAAGCCCTGAACGAAACATTCGACCTGTTTATTGAACTGGGTGCGGATGATGAACAGGCAGATTTCCCGATTGTGTATGCTATCGGTCTGGAAGGACGCGCCGGTTATGGTGCGGATGTGCTTGCGGACGATCTGGTACCGTTGTTTGAAACGATTGTAGACAACATCCCCGCGCCGGATGTCGATGTGGATGCTCCGGCATCAATGCTGGTGACCTCGCTCGATTATGACAACTATAAGGGTCAAATTGGTATCGGACGGGTACATTCCGGCATGTTCACACGCGGGATGTCCGTTGTGCGGATCACACCACAGGGTGAGCGCGTCAACGGGCGCATCGAATACCTGTTTCAGTTCAAAAATTTGCAACGTGAAGAAACGGATACGGCTAGAGCAGGTGATATTATCGCTTTTGCCGGATTAGATACGGTGGGCATTAGCGATACCATCGCATATTCTTCCGTGACTGAAGGCTTGCCTGTGATTAGCGTGGAGGAACCGACTGTTCGGATGACCTTCGGCGTGAACACCTCGCCCTTCGCCGGACGTGAGGGCAAAACGGGCTGGGGCACATCACGCCGCCTGCGTGAACGACTGTACAACGAAACCCGTAGCAATGTCGCCTTGCGCGTCGTGGATACCGATCAGGCAGATCGCTTTCTGGTCAGTGGACGTGGTGAGTTGCACCTCGGCATTTTGATCGAAACTATGCGCCGCGAAGGGTATGAGTTCGAGGTCAGCAAGCCAGAGGTCATCTTCCGCGAAGACAAAGAAACGGGCAAGATGCTCGAACCGATTGAAGAAGTTCACATCGAAGTTGCTGATGGTGCATCCGGGACTGTGTTGGAGATGATGGGTGAGCGTCGTGGTCAAATGACCAACATGAGCAGTAGCAACGGCACCACCTACCTGACCTACATTGTGCCGACACGTTTCTTGATCGGTTTTCAGTCCAACTTTATGCGTGCGACCAGCGGTATGGGGCAAATTCACTCCTTGCATCATGGCTGGGAACGCGTGCAGGGTGAATCATTGTCGCGGCAATTGGGCAGTATCATCGCCGATCAACCCGGCACCGCCACACC
>DAOTXB010000723.1:0-30651 GCA_034435575.1 Anaerolineae bacterium | reverse complement strand
AAAGTTGGTTTACTCATATTTAGCGAGGACACAGAACAGTTTATTCCCCCACGCAAAGGGCGTAACCACACATTACGGTTGATACGCGAGCTATTGATGGCGAAAGTGTCGCAAAAGGGTACGAATATTGCATTGGCATTGCAAACACTTAACAGAACGCTCAAGCAACATGCGATTGTCTTTATTATTTCGGACTTTCTAGCACCGGTACAGGCTTATGAGCGTGAAATAATGGTGTTGGCGAAACGCCATGATGTGATCGCATTGATGTTAGGTGACCCGCTTGAACACCGCTGGCATGATGTCGGGCTGGTTAGATTGCGTGATGCAGAAACTGATGAGACTTCGACTATTGATACATCACTACAATATTGGCGCGAGCAATTTGTCAATAATGCGGAAGAGATCGCACAAGCACGGAACACATTGTTCAGACGTGCTGGTATTGATAAATTGAATGTCTTCACACATTTAGATTATGTTGATGAACTTGCTAGATTTTTTCAACGACGTACAACACGCCGAAATTCGTGATGCGAACGTTACTTGTTATTGTTTTGTTGGCAACTTTGGCAGGTGTTCAGCTGAAGTCTCAGGAACCGCCTGAATCCCCGCTATTAGATGTGATTCGTGCATATTATAGAGCTAATAACCAAGCACCGCTGGTTGGCGAACCTTTTACAGTTGAGGTAATTGTGGAAATTCCACCCAATGCGGAACTAATAAGATTTCCAGTATTTGCGGATTCTTGGGGTGACTTTGTGATTCTAGAGCAGGGGGACATCCAACAAGAAAATATAGAGGAGTCTTGGGTGCGCTATTCGCAGTCGCTTGAGGCGCTATTGTGGGAAACGGGTGATTTTGAGCCACCGGAAACATTAGTCGAATATCGTCTGGTTTCCGATATTGAGTCTTACTTTGTGCCATTTACCCCTATATTTTTCACAGTTCCAAGTGTTTTGAACCCTGATATGAATCAAAATACTTTGCGCCCGCTAAAACCTCAAATCGGATATTTTAATATACCCCCGTATTTGGTTGTTTTTGTAGTATGTATTGTTGCGGTAAGTGGCTATTGGGCGAGATATATGTGGCGCAAACGTCGCCTAAAGACAGAAATTGTAATTTTGCCTGCATCACCCGCAGAGATCGCCATTGCGCGTCTAAACCAAGTGGATATTTCGCAGATGGCAGCCGTTTGGGTTAATGTTGCACAAATTCTCCGTATGTTTTTGAGCGCAAAGTTTGAAAATATCGGACAAGGATTGACCACAGATGAAGTATTAGATAACTTACAAAAGTACGAACATATTTCAACCAGACTCATAAATGAACTTCGGCGGATACTTTTTCGGGCAGATGGTGTGAAGTTTGAGACAACCGTACCGGATAACACTGAACCCGAACAACTCATTAAATTTGCTATCAATTGGGTGTTAAAAGTCGATGATTATATCGGGGAATCTGAGGAAGAACCGGAAGCGATATGATTGCTGATTTTAGATTTGCACATCCTTATGCAGTAGCATTATTGTTGTTGCCGATACTAATGCTTGTGTTACCGTCACTGAGGGGGCGCATTTCGGCTTCGTATAGTCAAGTAAAATACTCTGATGTACGCCTTGTAGATCAGATCTCCCAGAGCTGGCGTGTAAAGTTAAGACATTTACCGAATATTCTACGAGGAACTGCCTGGATTTTGCTTGTCATTGTGATAGCACGCCCACAAACGGGTAATGCGCGCGAGGTTGTGCAAGGACAAGGAATTGACATTGTAATTGCAATTGACATCTCAAATAGTATGGCAGCATTAGACTTTGCGCCACAGAATCGGTTAGAAGCGGCGAAATCTGTGATTGGAGAATTTATTCAAGAAAGAGACTTCGATAGAATGGGATTGGTTGTATTTGCACGAAACGCATTCCATCAAGCACCGTTAACACTGGATCATGATGTTCTACTGCAATTATTAGATGATATACGCTTAGTTGAGGATATTGTCGACGAAAATGGTTTTCCGTTGTTATTAGATGGTACAGCAATTGGATTAGGCATTGCATCTGCCGCGAATATGCTTAGAAGCAGTACAGTGTCTAGTCAGATTATTATTTTACTGACCGATGGTGATAATAATGCGTCACTAGATCCATTACAAGCCGCACAGGCGGCAGACGCTCTAGGTATTAGAGTATACACAATTGGGGTAGGGCGAAGTGGCATGGTAACAATGCGTGATCGTGCAACCGATACTACATTTATGGTAGAAAGCGATCTTGATGAAGAAACCTTGCAAGAAATAGCTGTCCTGACCAATGCGCGTTATTTTCGTGCTGAGGATCTCTTCGATTTACAATTGGTTTATGATCAAATTGATGTTCTAGAGCGATCACAGATTGAACGGGTTGTGGTTGTGCGTTGGCAAGATCGGGGATGGCTACTGTTGAGTAGCGCTTTTGTGTTACTAATTCTTGAACGTATTTTACGGCAAACGGTATTTCAGGTTATTCCTTAACGATGTTTGATGCTCCAGAACTATTGTCACTTTTCGCTATCCTTCCGATACTTACCGTCGTATTCATCTGGCGGTCAAAAGTCTATAAAACACGTTTAAGTCTATTGGCAGATGAAGCCCTACTGCCCGAAATTGTAACCGGCAGATCATTCCGTACAAGAATAGCCAAATTTGTTGTATTCTGCACGTATATAGCCTGTATCATTTTAGCGCTAGCGCGCCCTGTGTGGGGTGTAACTGAACAAATCACTGCAATACGTGGCATCTCTGTTATGGTGGTTCTAGATGTCAGTGCAAGTATGGATGCTGAAGATATATTACCTAGTCGGCTTGATCGTGCAAAACTAGCTATCAGAGAGTTGTTTGCAAATCGACAGGGTGATGAAGTAGGGTTGGTCTTGTTTGCTGGTAATGCTTTCGTACAGGTGCCATTGACAACAGATGTTATTTCTGCAACCAATTTTGTGAACGCGGCATCAACAACTTCAATCACTAATCAAGGTACTGCTGTTGGTGAGGCTTTGTCGCTTGCAATCCGAACGTTTGACGCACAATCATTGCCATTTTCTACAGTAATCTTGATGACCGATGGTGAAAATCACGAAGGGGATCCATTAAATGCCGCAACCGAATTAGGAGAGCTAGGCGTTCCAGTCCATGTGATCGGTTATGGTAATCCTATAGACGGTGTGCCAATCCCTATTCGGTCTGAAGACGGTGAATTACAAACGTATAAATCTGACCGCGTGGGTAATCTTGTGTTAACGCGACTGGATGAAACTGTATTACAAGAGATTGCTGATCTTTCCGGGGGAACTTATCAGCGAGCGACAGAAAGTGGCATAGAAGTGATTGATCTCATCAACACAATCAATGCAATTGATGGTGGCACATTAGAAGAACAATCACAAATAAGACAGGTTGCACGTTTCGGTATTCCTGTCGCCCTGGCATTATTATTACTCACGGTTGAAATGCTTTTGCCTGAACGGCGTGGAGAATAGATTTGTGAAAAACAAAATTACACTATTAAGTATTTTGTTTGTCTTGTGCGCTGGTTGCGTAGGAACAGTTGAACACAACAATAATGCGGGCAACAGAGAATATGCACGACAAAATTTTGACGATGCCTTACGCGCATATCAGCTCGCACAGGTGAATGCTCCAGATCATGCTGTATCTTATTTTAATGCGGGTTCTGCATATGTGGCAGTAAATGATCTAGCTGGTGCTGAACGTGCATTGGAGCAGTCTCTGTTGACTCAAGACATTTCATTGGTTGCGGCAGCTTACTATAATTTGGGCAATGTGTATTTTTTGATGAGTGCTTATCAGGAGGCAATTCTTGCCTATCGTGAAGTGTTGTTATTATTTCCCGATGATGAGGATGCAAGATATAATCTTGAACTTGCGATGCAACGGTATGTTGTACCTACACCGACTGCACTTGAGCAACAAACGGAACCTGAGCTTGGTCAATCTGATATGAGTGTGACTCCCACCAATAATCCAGGTGGGTTTGATGGTCCAACGCCGACACCCCCACCACAGAGTGCGCCACCTAACCCTTCAGAAACACCTGAATCCGGTAATCAAGCAAGTGACGGTATCCGCTCATCCACACCTTTACCACAACAAGACGGTGAATTGACACTTGAGCAAGCAGAGCGCATTCTCGATTCGATTGAACAAGATCAGGAAACATTGAGTCAATATTTGCAAGATGAAGCGACTTCGGGCGAACCGTTTGAGAAAGATTGGTGATGTTGCGTTTTGTTGTGTTGTTTAGTGTTTCCATGTCGCTATGTATCATCGTTGTAAATGCACAGGAAACACCTCCTCAGTTTACTGGTGAACAGGATTATTTTGTTGAAGCGTTTGTGGATACGCAATCACCGTTCACTGGTCAGGTAATTACTTATACCCTACGTTATTATGCTAGTGCTTTTGTAGCGAATTTATTTACGCAGTTACCAGAGTTCGACGGATTCTGGCTTAATGATGTATCGGAATTAATCACGCCTCGTGTTGAGACAATCAATAATCGACAATACAATGTCATGGAAATCTTTGCAGAGTTAGTACCAGTGCAAGCAGGCCAGATCATGATTGAACCTGCGCGATTAGAAGTACCACAAACGCTATTTGATGACGCGTTTATATTAGAAACATCACCTTTATTGATTGATGCAATGCCTTTACCAGAACCTGCCCCCGCTGGGTTTGTTGATGCAGTTGGGCAATTTGATATGACGCTAGCGATAGATACTGACTCAACGACTGTCGGGCAACCCATAGTGTTACGTGCTGTGATTACGGGTGCTGGTAATCTGGAATTAGCCACAATTCCAGATTTACAGGAAAACGCTGTATGGCGAGATTACGTTAATGATATTACATATCGGGACAGTAATGTAGGTGGCTTGCGGCTTGGCGAAAGACAGATCGAATGGCTCATTATCCCTGATCAAGCGGGTACCCAGACCGTGCCTACTGTGGAGTTTATTTATTTTGACACACAGTTATCCGATTATCGCGTACTTGATTCACCTGAATTTACGGTTGAAGTTTTCCCTTCGGATAGTGGCGAAAGACCAGTAATTCTGGAAGAGATTGCACAAAATGATACGTCTTTAGCACAGCGTAACGTTAACGATATGGCTTTTGGCGAAACGGGTGTTTCTTGGTGGTTTTGGCTAATCTGGCTCGTACCGCCAATAATTCTGATAGCAGTGATTGGTTATCGCAGAATTAATCGCCTTATGGATGAAAGACGCACTGAACAAGCAAGAAAACATGCACTCAGCCGTGCGATTAAGCGATTAGAAGCAATTAACCCACAATCCGCTATGGTTTCTAAAGAATTAGAGAGTGTAATCATTGCCTTTATACATAATAAGACTGGTGAAAAGATAACGGATATACAGCACACGCCTAACGTAATTACGTCTCATCTTGGTTCGGAGGATTCGGACCAAATGATTGCATTGATCAAAGAAGTCGAATCAGTGCGTTATGTGCCATCACAGGCAATGATAAATATTCCTCAACTTCTAAAAGATATGCAACATATACTTGAGGGTGCGAACCTGCGATGGCGAGAAAAATAGTTCTATGTAGTCTTTTAATTTTGATCTGTCATACGCTTCTTTTAGCTCAGAGCGACTTCGAGGAAATTGTAACGCAAGCAAAACAAGCATTTGAGCAGGGACAATATGCTGAGGCGGCGGAACTGTATACAGTGCTTGTGGAGAGTGGTGCACATGATTTCGACGTATTTTTTAATCAAGGGCTTGCATACTATAATGCGGGTAATTTGGGTTATGCACTGGTTGCCTTCCGTCGCGCACAGGCGATAAATCCACGCGTACAGGCATTGAATTTAAATATTGCGCGTGTTCGTGTGGAGCGTGTAGATTTTTTACCGGATGATTTTGGCGTGCTCAATTCTGTAGGGGCATCGACACAAACACTTTTTACAACGGTTGAACTGAGCTGGCTAACGTTCATATTATGGACGGCTTGGTTTTCGTATTGTCTATTCTTGTCGCTTCGCCGACGTTGGTCACAAGAAGCTAGAATCGGCGTTTTAGCATCTGGTGCAATAGTATTCGCATTAGTTTTTTTGCTATTCAGCCGGATGAATCTTGAGAATAACCGTCCATTAGCGGTTGTTGTTTTGCCATCAGTTGAGGTTATGAGTGGTCCAGCGGAGACTTATATGCCATTGTACCGTCTATATTCTGCGACAGAGCTACGTATTGTAGACCGTGAGAGTGGTTGGGTACGGTTTTTTCTCGGTGATGGTAGACAAGGGTGGATGCCAGATAGCGCAATCCTCGAAACCGGTACATAGCTTAGTAAAGCAACTCAACAATTTTGTCAGGATTACTAGCCACCCTCGCACCTGCGTCAATCAGCGCATCAATTTTCTCTTGTGCCGTGCCATGTCCGCGTTCAATGATTGCCCCTGCGTGCCCCATGCGAGTGCCTTCCGGTGCGCTTTTACCAGCAATAAATGCGGCGACGGGCTTCGTCATTTGTGTCTTTATATAGTAGGCGGCATCAATTTCTGCTCGTCCACCGATTTCGCCGATAAGCACCACCTTTTCAGTAGCTGGGTCGTTTTCGAACATCTCTAACACTTCAACAAATCCGGTACCCAAAATTGGGTCACCGCCGATACCGATGCACGTTGACTGTCCGAAGCCATTTTCCGTTAGTGCATAAATCACCTCATACGTCAGCGTACCACTCCGGGAAACCACGCCAACATTGCCCTTTGATGCGATAAATCCGGGCATGATGCCAACGTTGAGTTTGTCTGGGATCAAAATTCCGGGACTGTTGGGACCAATTAATCGGCTTGATGTCCGTTTGATGTAATCATAAACGCGCATCATATCTAATACGGGTATGCCTTCTGTGATGCAGATGATAAGCTCAATAGACGAATCAATTGCTTCATAAATTGCATCTGCGGCAGAGGCTGGAGGAACAAAAATAATGCTGGTATTGGCACCCGTCGCTTCTATAGCACTTCTTACTGAATCAAATACTGGTTTACCCGCAATCCATTCGCCACCTTTGCCCGGTGTAACCCCACCAACAATATCTGTTCCGGAGTCAAGCATTCGCTGTGTGTGGAAACTGCCTTCACGCCCTGTAATACCCTGAACAATTAAACGGATTTCTGAATTAATTAACAACGTCACGATTGCATATCCCTCACTGAATCAACCGCTCGTTTCGCGGCTTGGGTGAGTGTTTTTGCAGTGTGCATATTTGAGATATTTGCGTCACTGATTATCCGTAGCCCTTCTTGAGCATTTGTCCCCTGTAATCGTAGAATGATGGGTAAATTAGGCTGTATTTGTTCATATGCGCTGATAATTCCACGAGCGACTTCATCACAACGGGTGATACCACCAAATATATTCAATAGGATACATTGTACGTCCGGGTCAGAAAGAATAAGGCGCAACCCCAAAGCGACCTTATCTGACCGTGCACCGCCACCAATATCAAGGAAATTTGCTGGTCCAATATGCTCTCCACCGTAAAGTGTGGTCATGTCCATCGTGGTCATTGCCAGACCTGCGCCGTTGACCATGCAACCAATTTGTCCACTCAATTTGATATAGCTGAATCCCGCATTGTTGGCTTCTGTTTCGGCTGTATACTGATGA
The DNA here is from genome assembly GCA_034435575.1 of Anaerolineae bacterium. Taxonomy (GTDB): domain Bacteria; phylum Chloroflexota; class Anaerolineae; order Aggregatilineales; family Phototrophicaceae; genus JAVJSU01. The sequence goes on along the minus strand of DAOTXB010000723.1, from coordinate 22,950 downwards.
TTGTGTTGTTTAAGGGTGTTGAGTTGCTGTTGACGATATAATGCATTTTCGTCGATCACGAGTTTTGCGTCGAGTGCGATAAGTGTATCCTCTTTAGTGATGGCAAGAGGATTGATTTCTGCAAGGAGGGCATCACTCTGGGCATAGATGTCATATAAAGTTTGAGTAATTTCTGTAAATTGTTTCCAATAGGAGCGCGGTAATTCAATATGGCTTGCGATAGCCGTGATCTGATAGGCACGAAGACCCAGTATCGGGTTTATTTCTTCCCTAATGATAGCTTTGGGACGGTCAATAGCGACTTGTTCGATGTCGATACCACCTTCTGAAGATGCGACGAGTACAGGGCGTCCAATACTACGATCATATGTAATGCCAAGATAAAGTTGCTGAATGATGTCGATGCGTGGATCAATCAGCACTTTGTTGACGGGCAAGCCTAAGATAGACGTACTTAATATCCGTGCAGATTTGGCACGTGTGTCTTCTGGTGTCCATGCGTACTCGATACCATGAGATTTTTGTCGTCCACTCGTAAGCACCTGTGCTTTGATTACTACGGGACTGCTCAGTTCTTTGGCAATTTCATAGGCTTCATCGGCTGAAGTAGCAAGTTTACCTAGGGCGACCGGGATTCCATATTCTTTCAAATGTTCTTTAGACTGGTATTCATGCAGGCGCAACTAAAAGCTCCTGTGTGTTTTAACTTGAGTAGGTGTGCTGAATTACCTAAATTAATTCGATATCTTGTTTTGTAATTAATACATCCGTAAAGCGATCTTCTATAAAATCGAGGATTGTATCAATTACATTTTGACTAAGTACTGTGGAATTGCTGACGGAGACAAACGCAATTTGTGCAAGTTGCCATTTATCATTTTCGCCAACTTCGGCAACGGACACGTTAAATTGGTTGCGTATTCTTGCCAACATCGATTTCACTATACCACGTTTTTGTTTGAGTGATGTCACTCCGGGGAGGTGTAAAGTTAAGGTGCAAAGACAAAGTTGTACATTTGACATGAGATTTATAGCGTGATTTTTTAGTTGTTTGACGCTGTCGTTAGTATACTTAAAATCGTTGCTAGATTAAATGGTAAGGTTGCATAGCGTTGTATTTACCTCTGCGCTATACTACTTACTAAGTCTTTACACAGACTCATCAGGGATTTGCCTGCTGATGTTGTACCGGACAGGAGCTATTGAATGAATAAAACTTTCCATAAATTTCGCTTAACTATTATCCTGTGTCTTATAACTCTTTTACTGCCCGGAGCATCATCCGTTTTCGCGCAGGAAGATAATTTACTGGAGAATCCTGGATTTGAAAATCCATATATAGATCGTGGTGGGACACCAGCGCGTCAAGTGGCGCAGGGCTGGAATCCATGGCATGTGACCGCAACCATCAATATGGCTTCATGGCAAAATCAACAGCCAGAATATGATGAAACTGCGCCAAACGATCTACGCATTCGCTCAGGAGATAATGCACAACAGTTCTTTTCATTTTTTGAAGCCCACACTGGTGGGGTTTTCCAACGGGTGACGGGGATTACGCCCGGTACTGAATTACGTTTTAGCGTGTATGCATGGGTGTGGTCGTCGACATTTAGCGACCAGGATGAAAGTGAGCTTGATGGAGACGTTGTTGTGCAGGTTGGTATTGACCCTACTGGCGGAACAGATGGCACAAGTTCTAGTGTTATCTGGTCACCACCGGCTGAACAATATGATACCTATCGACAATATGCGGTAATTGCGACTGCTTCGAGCAATGCAGTTACTGTCTTTGTGCGTTCTACTGTCAATGTTGCTGTGCAGAATAATTACATTTATCTGGATGATGCGGTACTTGCGACCACAACCGGAAGCAGTCAGCCTGTCGCAACAAATACAGATGTTCCACAGGCAACGAATACGACTGTCCCACAAGCGACTGATACTAGCGCCCCGCAACCAACCAATACATCGCAACCTGTCGATACAGAAGTCAGTGTGATTGATCCAACGCCAACCGCTGAAGGTGTTGAAAACACAGATGTTCCCCCTGCAACTAGTACGCCTGTGCCTTCAGAAACTGATATTCCACCGGCAACGAGCACACCAATTCCAACCAATACACAAGCGCCTCAATCCACTGAAACACCAGTACCAACAAATACGCCGGATGAAGATGTGGATCCGACACCAACTGCTGAAGGCGATGTCACTGATGTTCCAGAAATAACACCAGATATTGTGGTCACAGAAGACACTTCTGAGCAACCCGGTAATGAGGAATTTCCGAATACTTTGGTTCATATTGTAAGATCCGGTGAAACCGTCGGTGAACTTGCGACATTGTATGGCACAACTATTACAGCGATTAGCGAAGCGAATGATCTGAATGCGAGTAATCTTATTAATGTTGACCAGCGATTGGTTATTCCAGTTCGCTTAGCCGCACCAGCAACAATTACTCCTGTGCCAACATCAACTGGGCAACCTGAACAAGATAATCAACAGCCTGAAAATAACGCTGGCGGTGAGGGCGGTGTAACCACCTATGTTGTCCGTCGCGGTGACACGCTGTATCGTATCGCGATTAATAATAATACAACCGTCACGGCACTTGCGCGACTTAACGGAATAGTAAACACCAACATCATCAGAGTAGGGCAGGTCTTGCAAGTACCCTCTGCTGGCGGTACTCCAACGCCAGATCAGCAGTCTCAACCTGAACAACAAACCTACGTCGTGCAGTTTGGTGACACACTGTTCCGCATTGCGTTGCGTTTTGGTGTAAATGCACAGCAACTCGCCAGTGTGAATGGTATTAGCAATCCGAATCTCGTATTCTGGGGACAAACGCTAATAATTCCATGAGTGCAAAATGGCGAGTAATCAAGAATAAAGATACAGGTGATATTGTGCTGGAGCGTGCAAAATGGTGTGCAAGTTTTTGGTGCCATTTTCGCGGGCTCCAGCTCGTACCTAAATTGCCACATAGCCAGGGACTGATATTTGTAAACGGTTCTGAGAGCGTCGCTAATTCAGCAATCCATATGTTTTTTATGATGTTTAGCATCGGCGTTGTGTGGTTAGATGCTAGCGGTCAAGTTGTAGACAAGAAACTTGCCAAACCATGGCGACCTTATTACGCTTCTTCTACGCCAGCCCAGTATTATATTGAGGCAAATCCAGATGTGCTTGACCGTGTACAGGTTGGGGATGTGTTGCAATTTGATGAGGAAGTCTCTTGACGGATTGCGTGAAAAGTTCCATCATTGGACGTTGAGTGATTATGTATGATCTTTTCAGGTAATCTATTGTTAGACGTATTTCTCGCACGTAAGTTGTTGTTGCTGTTTGTCATCTGCGTATTTGCACCCATATCACACGCTACACTTGCTCAGGATGATAGCGCTGGTGAAGTACCCGGAGTGACTATTCATGTTGTTCAACGGGGCGAAAGTCTCTATCGAATTGCACAGCGTTATGAACTCACCATTGATGATATTGCACGTGTCAATGGCATTATTGACACCACCAATATTCAAGTTGGACAACGTTTGCTAATTCCGCTTGATGTGCGAGATGCTCCCCCGGCTCCTGTAATCCACGTTATCCAGCCCGGTGAATCCTTACAGGGCATTGCTGATGCATATCAAATCTCCTTAGATACGCTTATGGCGACCAACAACATTACAGATGTTAATGCGATATTTCTTGGACAGGTACTCGATATAGTCGTCGCAGATAATGGCATTATGCAGAGTGCTGAAAATCTTGATGCAACGGTGAACTTGTCCGAATCTTCAAATGCGAGAATTATGGATGCTGTGCATGTCGTTGAAAGTGGTGAAACACTTTTTCGTATTGCCACAAATTACGGGCTTACAGTGACCGACTTACAAAATGCCAACAATATCAGTGATCCCACGCGGATTTTCGCCGGTCAAGAATTAATTATTCCGGGCACCCAGGCAGTCACGGAGGTGATAAATTTACCACAGAATATCACCCGTTTAGATGTTGCCCCATTAACACTAGTTGAAGGGCAAACGGGACAGTTACTTATCACAACTTCGCAGACTGCAACTTTAGATGTTCGCTTTATGGAACGGTCATTCCCCGTGATAACTGAAGATGGTCTGAACTTTATGGTTTTCCTTCCAGTACCCGTTTGGACATCATCAGGTATTTATCCCATCACGATCTCGTTGACAGTAACAGGGCAAGCACAACAAACGATTACGGTGAATGTCCAAGTTAGCGCTGGACCATATGGTAGCCAATACATCACATTACCAGAAGATCGTATTGAACTTTTGAGTGCGGCTGTTGAAAATAACGAATTGAATATTTTAAGCACAACCGCTAGTGGTTTCTCCGCAGAGCGCTATTTTGATGGTCCGATGAGTTTGCCTGCCGCCGCCGCAATGAACTCGCCATTTGGTACACGACGATCATATAACGGAAGTGCCTTTGATCGATACCATAGCGGTGCTGATTTCGCCGGGGCACCGGGATCACCGATTCTTGCCGCCGCTTCTGGCTGGGTTGTGCTTGCAGATGTGCTCAACATTCGAGGTAGTTCGATTATGCTCGATCATGGGTGGGGTGTATTCACACATTATGCTCACATGTCGGAGCGTTACGTACAATTCGGTGATTTTGTAGAAGCTGGGCAGATTATTGGCACGGTGGGGTCGTCTGGACGGGCGACAGGCGCACATTTACATTGGGAATTGTGGGTTAATGGTGTAACAGTTGATCCAATGCAATGGGTTACTCAGGCTTTTCCATAACGGGTGATGAGATGCACATAGACGAATTTGATTATGATCTTCCAGAATCATTTATTGCACAGGCACCAGTAGAACCGCGTGATTCATCAAAATTGATGGTATTGAATCGGCAAAAGCAATCTATTGAGCATCATCAATTTCGAGAAATTGTTGATTACTTCGATGCTGGCGATGTGCTGGTCATGAATACGACGCGGGTTATTCCAGCACGTTTACAAGCACATAAGTTGGATACAGGTGGCAAACTTGAAATCTTGTTGCTACGTCGTCTAGCGGAAGACCGTTGGCAAGTGCTTGTTGGGGGGAAACGAGCAAAGATTGGTACAAAGATCGCCCTAACTGGTAGCGAAATCGAAGGTGAAATTGTGGACGAACTCGATGGCGCACAACGCGTGATTGACTTCGCTTCACCGCTAAATGACTCATTATCTGATCTTGGAGAAATGCCATTACCACCCTATATTCATCATCGCCTCGGTGATGCAGAGCGTTATCAGACGATATACAGCCAACAAGAAGGCTCTGCGGCGGCGCCAACTGCGGGTTTACACTTCACATCGGAATTGATGCTTGCCCTAAGAGAAAAGGGCGTGCAATTTGCTTATTGTGTACTACATATTGGCTTAGACACGTTTCAGCCTGTAAAGGTTGAGGAGGTTGAAACACATCATATTCATAGCGAACGCGCAGTGTTGACCGCAGATAACGCGAACATTATCAACAAAGCAAAATTAGCCGGACATCGTGTAGTTACGGTTGGTACAACAACAACACGCACGTTAGAGACAGCCGCAATATTGAGCGCCGGTGGTGATCCTGCCGATCCCGCGGCATTGGGTGATATTTGTGCATGGCGACCAGTTATTGCTTTTGACGCAGATACGCGGTTGTTTATTTACCCTGGGTATAAGTGGCGTGTTACAGATACCATGATTACAAATTTCCATCTCCCTAAATCAACATTGTTGATGATGATCAGTTCATTTGCAGGACGTGAGTTTGTGATGCATGCATACGAAACAGCAAAAGCAGAGGGTTATCGATTTTTCTCATTTGGTGATGCGATGCTAATTACCTGATTATTTACCGAAACTGTTTTGAATTTGACGTTGACTTAAATGCGTTGCGTCCCCTATAATACCTATTACTTGTCGCCCTTAGGGGCGTTTTGTATGTTTAATTCTCGCAAATAGCAAACCGCCAATTTTCCCCGCTAGTTGTGTCGTTATGATGACTATGGCAGTGGTGGTAAGCGAAGATTGGAGACATCATTGTGTATGCAGTAATCAGAACAGGCGGTAGACAATACCGTGTAGAAGCCGGTCAAGAGCTTGATATTGAACGGTTAAAGGATATAGATGTCGACGAAAGCATCGAAATTACCGATGTTCTCCTCGTTGGCGATGGCGACAGTACGATTATTGGTACGCCAAATGTTGATGGGGCAATTGTCAAAGCCACCATCGTGAAGCAATTCCGTGGTAAAAAGGTGATTGTGTATAAATATCGCCAGCGCACAAACTATCGTCGTAAAAGTGGGCATCGTCAGTATTATACGCGCCTACGTATTGACGATATTGCAGTCAACTAGAGATCTGAAAGGACGACTGAACAATGGCACATAAAAAAGGTGGCGGTTCAACTAAGAACGGACGCGACAGTAATTCTAAGCGCCTTGGTGTAAAAGCCTTTGGCGGTGAATATGTGATTCCCGGAAATATCATCGTTCGCCAGCGCGGAACTAAGTTCCACCCCGGTGAAAATGTGAGCATGGGTAAAGACCATACCATCTTTGCTGTTACCGAAGGCTATGTTGTCTTTGAGACGATGCGTGGTCGCAACGGTCAAAAGCAAATCAGCGTTTATTCAGAATTGCCTGAAACTGGTGCGGCAGACTAGTCGGCTCGATTAAATTATCTAATAGCGATTGCTAGATGTGTTACGCCACCCTGCGATAAGTTTTATCGTGGGAGCCGTAATGCGAAATAGGAGAAAACTGATGAAAGAAGGAATTCACCCGGAGTGGTTTGCCGAGGCAAATGTTGTATGTGCCTGTGGGAACACATGGGTCACCGGTGCAACCCAACCGGAAATCCGCACAGATATTTGCTCTGCATGTCACCCATTTTATACTGGTGAACAGCGTATTGTTGATACTGAAGGGCAGGTTGATCGCTTCTTGAAACGTCTGCAAAGTCGTGATCGTATTCGTGAAGAAGCCGAAGCCCGTGAAGCCGCAAAAACACCCTCTGATCTACCATTAGCAGAGTTAGAGCTGAGTAAGCGCGCGCTCACCACGCTTACAGAACATAATGTAACCACAGTTCAAGGTTTCTTGGACAAATTAGCTGAAGGTGGCGATGAAGGTTTCCTCGAATTGCAGGGTGTTGGTCGTAAGATCCTCGCTGATTTGAAGAAGGCTTTGCGTACCCGTGGATATGAAGTGCCAGAAGCTGAATAAACTCAAAAGGTTTTAACCCATCAACAGGCAGTCTTGCATTAGTGAGACTGCCTGTATTATTTTACCCTGAAAGTTATTTTTTGATTTGTATTGGAGACATATCTATGAGACATCATGGTGGGCGCGTAGAGGTAATCTGTGGCAGTATGTTTTGTGGTAAAACGGAAGAGCTGATTCGCCGTGTTCGTCGTGCTGTAATCGCCAAACAAAAAGTGCAGGTCTTTAAACCGGCGATTGATGACCGCTATAGTATTGACCATGTGAGTAGTCATAACGGGCAGAATATTGAAGCGTTAGCTGTGGAATCCTGTGATCAATTGCGTGAAAAACTGGCGGATGATGTGACAGTAGTTGCGTTGGATGAGGCACAGTTTTTTGATGAGGCAGTCGTTGATATGGTTGAAGAATTGGCTAACCGTAACATTCGTGTAATTATTGCAGGGCTTGATCTTGATTTTCGTGGTGAACCGTTTGGTAAGATGCCACAATTATTATGCCGTGCAGAGAATGTAACTAAATTACATGCTATTTGCCTGGAATGTGGTGAGCCGGCGAGCCGTACCCAACGTCTTGTAAACAATCGTCCCGCAAATTATGACGATCCGATTATCATGGTCGGGGCAAAAGAGTCATATGAAGCACGTTGCCGCGAACATCATTATGTGCCGAGAAGTGAAACAACTATGGCGCATAAGTAAATAATTAGCTAGAATTATTTAGCATAGCTAAGTAACTAACATGGTTTGTGCGTGTTATGTTATCTAAGTAGGCAGTTTTCTGAACCCAAATGTCTGTTGTAGTTAGTGGATTCAGAGGGCATGTTGTAAAGATGTAAATGTAAGGAGAGAGCGCATGGGCGTATCTACTGCTCCAGTATCAACAACTAAACAAAATACCGATGGACAGAAGAAATTCTGGTTACGTGATAAACGATGGGATCTCATTTTTATCACATTTAGTGTGATTGTTGTTCCACTGCCATACCTATTCTATTTGATTGGTGTTGAATTTGGTCTGGAAGATGATTTTAGTCGCAACGCTGTCAATGGGTTTGTTGCGATTGCGATTGGTGGACCACACATGATGTCGACGTTTTTACGAACAGGGCTAGATGAGAACTTTAAGAGCCGATATCCGATGCTTTTGCGCTCATCTATCATTATCCCGATTGTGGTTGTTTCTCTCGCATTCCTAAATCTGAATCTTTTGCTGACCGTATTCTTCTTCTGGGCATCACTACACGTGCTCCATCAAGTGACATATATTGTTGAGCTTTATAACCATAAAGAACACAATTATGCGCGAAAGGGTAGTGCAGTCACTTTACAATCGCGTGTTATTGATTACGCGATTATTCTGACATGCCTATTCCCGATGGCTGCATATAAGATTAGCCAAGGATCATTTGATGTGGGTGTCAATGACCTGACATCTGTAATTCCGGGTGTCTTCCAACAAACATGGTTCTTCGTGATGATGTCTACGATATTCTTCTCGGCATTATGTGCATATGTGTGGAAGACTGTGCAGGAGTATCGTGGCGGATATATCAATTGGCCCAAAACCGTATTTATCAGCTTTACGGTAGTTGTCGCCTTCACCATGCCTGCGTTACCAAATTTGGATACTGCTTTCCAAGGGTTGAATACATGGCACTCATTCCAATATCTGGCGATCACATTCTACATTATCAAGATTCGGCAACAATTCGGTAATCTAGACAAAACTGCGCCCTTAGTTTCACGGTTCAGTAAGGGTAAAGATTCTCGTGGACTTTATCTTTTGAGTGCGATCATGTTATTAGGGTCTGCGGCAGTGTTTGCTGTGGTATTCGCCATCGCGCATATCATCACACCTGGCACAATTGATACAACCGATCCTAATGCACTTTCAAATTGGCGTTTCGATGTTGCATATTACACGTCGATTCTGTCGTTCCTGTGGATTCACTATTATCATGATCATTTCTTGTTCACTGACTTTGAGGCACTTGATGACGCTCAGTACGGTGAAAAGGTATAAACACATATACGGTTAATGATAGCTATAGCTACATAAATTCCTTGCCGGGACGTATAACTACGTTCCGGTTTTATTTAAAATAGGTTGGGTTGATTTGAGTCGTCATCTTTAGGTGCATTGTATGGGATGCCTAAATGTTCGTATGCATGGGGCGTGGTTATTCTTCCTCGTGGCGTACGATCTATAAACCCTAACTGAAGCAAATAAGGTTCATAAACATCCATAATTGTGGCACTATCTTCGCTTATTGCCGCCCCGATAGTATCTAATCCAACGGGTCCTCCATTAAACTTTTCAATGATCGTAAGTAAAATCTTTCGATCCACATCATCTAAACCGAGATAATCAATTTCCATTAATTCAAGTGCCTCTCCGGCAACTTTTCCTGTGATGATCCCTTGCGCGCGGGTCTGAGCATAGTCGCGTACACGACGAAGTAATCTTAAAGCTACACGGGGTGTTCCGCGTGAGCGACGTGCGATTTCCTGCGTACCCTCTTGCTTAATATCGACTTTTAACATGCCTGCCGCCCGGATAACAATATGTTCCATTGCAGGTTGATCGTAATAATCTAATCGAAAACGCGCACCGAAGCGATCTCGCAATGGTCCCGCTAAGAGTGATAGGCGTGTTGTTGCACCGACAACAGTGAATCGGGGTAGATTTAGACGTACATTTTTCGCCGCAGGACCTTTACCGATAACAATATCCAGAACGAAATCTTCCATTGCTGGATATAAAATTTCTTCTACCGCACGTCCTAAACGGTGTACTTCGTCGATAAACAAAATATCATTTTGCTTCAGGTGAGTTAGGATTGCGGCAAGGTCACCGGCACGCTCAATTGATGGACCGGCAGTGATGCGTATATTAGCATTCATTTCGTTGGAAATTACATGAGCGAGAGATGTTTTACCAAGCCCCGGAGGTCCATAAAACAATATGTGATCTATGGGTTCGCCACGCGCTTGTGCGGCTTCGATGATAATGTGTAAATTCTCTCGTATACGATCCTGACCGACGATGTCTTTAAGGAGTTTCGGGCGTAGGGCAATGTTATCACGCTCACTGCGTTGTTGTGCCCCACCGATTAGCCGTCCATCGTTGGACATAATGCGTTCTCCTATGTTGATAATATGTTCTAGTATAGCTGACAACTTATGCGGTGCAATACTTGATGCCCTTTGACACAGTGGATGTGACGACGTACAATTCTTTTGCGATTTTTAGTAAGGAGCTTTTATGTCTCAGGTCTTTGTCTCCGAACATCCATTGGTGAAGCATAAATTGACCCTTCTGCGTGATGCGAATACAAATCATCGTGCATTTAGGGAGCTGGTTTATGAGTTAGCGCTCTTATTGTGTTATGAAGCCACACAGGACTTGCAGTTAAGCGAAATTACTGTCAAAACGCCTATGGGGTACGCTGGTGGTTATGAAGCGGCTGAAACGATTGGTCTTGTCCCTATCTTGCGTGCGGGTTTAGGTTTGGTCGATGGGTTATTGGAGCTATTGCCGAACGTACAGGTCTGGCACATTGGTTTATATCGTGATGAAGAAACACTACGACCTGTTGAATATTACAACAAACTACCAACTGATCCTACCGTACAGGTTTGCCTTGTGCTTGATCCTATGTTAGCAACGGGGGGGTCAGCTGTAGCAACAATTGACATCCTCAAAAAATGGGGTGCCAAACGCATAAAGTTTTTGGGCTTACTTGCCGCACCAGAAGGTATAAAGCGTTTAACAACGGCACATCCTGATGTACCTGTTCATGTGGCGGCTGTGGATGAAAAGCTCAATGATATTGGCTTTATCGTACCCGGTCTAGGAGATGCAGGTGATCGTCAGTTTGGCACATGACAACGAATGAGCTTAGTGCGTTTACAATTATATTTTTGCTGGCATTTTGCGTTACCGCACTGATGGCGCCCGTTTCCATATACTTGGGCAAGCGATTTAATATCGTTTCACGCCCCGGTGGCAGACGACGAAATCAAGGCGATTATAAGGGTGTTTCTAAGTTAGGTGGTGTCGCGGTTTATGCAGGCTTTACGGTGACCATACTTGCTTCTCAGTTGTTAAATATCCCACGTTTTGATCCGATGGAAAGTGTTCGACTTGCAGGTCTGCTTGTGGGCAGTACATTTATCTTTGGTGTAGGGATTATTGATGACATCTTTGAGCTAAGTCCTGTAAGCTTGGGTGCCTCCCAAATTATTGCGGCAGGTATAGCTATTGCCTTCCAAATTTTTATCGAGTTTGTAAACAATCCATTCACGGGTCAACAGACTGATCCATGGCCCTATCTTGTTACGGTAGTGTTGAGTATGTTCTGGCTGGGTTTGATGATGAACACCGTCAATTTTATGGATGGTCTAGATGGATTAGTCGCGGGTGTTGCTTTCATCGCCGGGGCAACCTTATTTGTAAACAGCGCCTTTATCTTGAACCCTTCACAAACGAGCGTAAGTTTATTACCACTTGCGTTAATGGGATCGTCTCTGGGTTTTCTGCTGTTTAACTTTTTCCCGGCGCGTATATTTCTTGGTGGGGGAGCGATCTATTTAGGGTATGTGTTGGGTGCGCTAAGTATCATCGGTGGTGCCAAGATGGCGACCATTCTGCTGGTGATGGGATTACCATTAATGGATCTTGCGTGGCAGGTTTTTCGTCGAATGCGCGAGGGGCGAAATCCAATGCATGGTGATCGTGGACATATACACTTTCGCTTACAAGACGTAGGCTATACACAACGCGAAATAGTGCTTGTCTATTACCTTTTTTGTGCAGTTTTCGGTATATTGACGCTGATCGTTACCAGCCAATTATTTAAATTTGTTGCTTTTGCTGTGATGATATGCTTAATCCTTGTAGCATTTGGGTGGTTGATTCGTCTTGATCAAGCGGGGTCTTCAAAGTCTTCGTAGAGTACATCACCTTCATCCTCGTCTTCATTTGCATCACCAAATAGACTATCTCTTAATGCTAGTGAATCAGTGCTTTTTTCTTGCGGATCAATAGCAATGATCGCATCATCATTATCGTTTTCAAGGTTTGATGGAGATGTTTTCTGTTCTACACTTCCGCTAATAATTTTTGGTTCATCTCGTTGTCGTGATGGTGGCTTAACCCTCAATTTATCCTCTGTTGGCTCAATAATCGAGGTTGCTTGCTGTGAGATTGGTTCTTCTTCGCCGGGAGAGTCGGGAATAGGAAATTCGATTTTGTAGATTGAAGGTGGTCCTGATGTGAGTGGGGCACGTCGTTGCTCGCGTCGTGATTTTAACTTTTTCTGTCGTTCTTGGTGTTTTGCCGCTAGTGCTTCTGCGCGGCTCATTGTAATCATCTTACCATCTTTAAAGGTCGCGCTATCGCCTGTAATCCACTCAATTGTATTCTCGATTAGACTCAGTAAGGCAACGCCGAACACATTCAATGCAATTGTAAACGCAAATACGCTTGAGAGGGCATTCAATCCGGTTATGAATGGTCCAAAAATATCCGCGTTTACGACGGTGTTGATGCCAAGCACAAAGAGTATGCCAATGCCTATGACGATGTATGTGCCTCGTCGTAGCCAGATACCAATAGTATCGCTTTCTGGAATCATTGTATTGGCAATGGTAAACAAGAGATACACCCATAACCAAAAATCAGTTTGTGATGTGAGTTGTCTAATGGTGTCGCCAAGATTGCTTAAGGTGCTCGTGTTATCGTTGGCATTGAGTAAACTTACCGCGTTTTGCACCTCTAAGAGATTAGTCGCTACAAACCAGATCAGCGCAACGCCTATGATAAATGGGGCTATATTAATGAGCGCGACTTTGTAAGCAGGCGTTCTGCGGGGTAGTTTGACAAATTCTAACTTTAGTTCACCAATTTCTTGCTTCTTAGGTAGGCTGAGGTCGCCTTCTGTGCTGACATTGAGCATGCCGGCGGTGAGCCAAATGATAATTTCATGAAGCAACACCCCCGGCATGAAAAACGCATAATAGAGAATAGTTGTTGTCTGATAGTTCTTGGTGACGAGCCAGCCAACTTTAAAGATGTGCTGGTGCAACCAGACTTCGAGTTGGCGCAATAAGCTGAAAAAGAAGATTACCAGCATACCCGCTAGCAAGACATCAAGATTGCCAGACAGTTCTAATTCCCTTTCTCCTGTGCGGCGATTTCTACTAGTCTAGTGAAGTCATCAACATTAAGTGATGCACCACCGACTAGCGCACCGTCAATATCCGGTTGGGACATATATTCAGCCATATTATTCGGCTTTACACTGCCACCATATTGTATACGAATATTTTCCGCAACAGTTTCACCATAAAGTTCACGAATGGTACCACGAATGGTGCCACCAATGATGTTATTGGCGATTTCACCACTTGCACTCTTGCCGGTGCCTATTGCCCAGATGGGTTCGTAAGCAATGACTATATTAGCCATATCCTCTGTGCTGATACCTTCAAGCGCGGCGCGTACTTGCCCACCGACAAAGGATTCGGTTTCGCCAGCTTCATTTTGCTCAAGACTTTCGCCGACTGCGATGATGGGTTTTAAATCGTGTGCAAGCAATGCTTTAGCTTTTTTGTTGACTGTCTCGTTGGTTTCTGCCAGATATGCGCGACACTCAGAGTGGCCAATGATGACATACTCGACCAAACCTTTGAGCATCGTTGGCGAGATTTGCGATGTGTATGCGCCACTATTTTCCCAATGGACGTTTTGTGCGCTCACTTTGATGTCAGTATCGCTCAATGCCTCTGATACATCAGGAATGGCGAGAAAAACTGGTCCAACGACTCGTTCAACGTTGGTGAACGGCGCGAGATGTGGTGCAAGTGCATTGACAAAATCGATAGATTCATCCACCGTTTTGTGCATTTTCCAATTTCCTGCGATGATTGGTATTCGCATCGCTTATACCTCCTGTATCGTTATATTGTAGCAAATTTATAGTTTTGTGTTTGCTGGTTACTTTTCCGCAAGTGCCGCAAGACCAGGTAATGTCTTGCCTTCAAGCATTTCCAGACTTGCCCCACCACCCGTAGAAATATGCGTGATTTTGTCAGCTAAACCTGCGTCTTCAACAGCCGCGGCTGAGTCACCACCACCGATGATGCTAACTGCACCCGCTTCGGTTGCTTCTGCTAATATATTTGCGACTGCGAACGTACCTCTGGCAAAGTTCGGCATTTCGAACACTCCCATTGGTCCATTCCAGACAACTGTTTTCGCATTCTTTAAAATATCGCCAAAAACATCGACGGATTTTTCACCAATATCGAGTGCTCTCCAGCCGTCAGATATGCCTTCGTCGATTGTGACAGTCTTATGATTAGCATCATTATCAAAGTCATCTGCAATAACGAGATCAACTGGTAGAACGAGCTTGTCTCCGCCACTATCTAGCAGTGATTTTGCGGTCTCAACCGCGTCAGCTTCGACCAATGAATCGCCCATTGCGACCCCTCGTGCTTTGAAGAATGTATTAGCCATGCCACCGCCGATAAGTAATTTATCTACTTTACCGAGGAGTGCTTCGATGACAGCGATCTTATCGGAAACCTTCGCACCACCAAGAATAGCGACAAATGGTCTTTCAGGGTTTTCTAGCGTGTTATCTAGATAATCGATCTCCTTTTCCAGCAAAAGCCCTGCAACGGCTTCTAGATGTTCTGTGATACCTACAGTGGACGCATGCGCACGATGAGCAGAGCCGAAAGCATCATTGACGAAAATATCACCGTGTTTTGCTAAATTTTGCGAAATATCAGCATCATTTTTCGTTTCACCAGCATAAAAGCGGGTGTTTTCTAATAAGATGACACCACCATCTGGCAAGTTGCTTACGGCATTTTCAGCGACATCCCCAATACAATCCTCCGCAAATGCGACATCTACCCCTAGTTGCTGGGCGAGGGCTGGGGCAACCGGCTTTAGCGAAAACTTGGCGTTTTTTTTCCCTTTGGGACGACCAAGATGAGACATCAGTATCAGGGCTTTGGGATTTTGTTCTAAGATAAACTTAAGGGTGGGTATTGCGGCACGAATACGGGTATCGTCAGTGATTGTTTCGCCATCTAATGGCACATTGAAGTCTACACGTATAAGTACGCGCTTACCGCTAAAATCAACATCACGAACAGTTTTCTTGTTCATTGGCTCTCCTATGAATGTTGGACTATGCGGAAAAATGTGTATTTTCAAAAAGAGACGAGGATATGTTTCACCTCGCCTCTTTGGTTTCTAATGTGTTGCGTTCTAGAGCTTATCGCCCATGAATTTGGTCAGATCAGCAGTGCGTACAGAGTAGCCCCACTCGTTATCGTACCAGGTGATAACTTTAATTAGGTCGCCGTCTACTGCACATGCGTCAGCGTCCACAATACTGGAGCGTGGGTCTGCCTTGTAATCCATGGAAACAAGCGGCTCATGAGATACGCCTAAAATCCCATTCATTGAACCATTTGCGGCTTCTTCAAATGCGGCAATCACTTCTTCTTTGGTGGTTTCTTTTTCAACGACTGCAACGAAGTCTACCAGTGATACTGTCGGGGTCGGGACGCGAACTGCCATACCATCAACTTTGCCCTCGAGTTCAGGGATTACAAGCGCCACTGCCTTCGCCGCGCCGGTTGTAGTTGGGATGATGTTAAGGGCGGCGGCACGTGCACGGCGCAGATCTTTATGGGGCAGATCAAGAATCTGTTGATCGTTGGTATAGCTGTGAATGGTCGTCATGAAACCTTTGGAAATGCCAAAGCTATCGTTAATGACTTTTGCCGCAGGTGCGAGACAGTTAGTGGTACAGGATGCATTAGAAACAACATTATGATTTGCAGGATCATAGTTTGCTTCGTTGACACCGAGTACAATCGTAATATCTTCGTTCTTTGCCGGAGCAGAGATAATCACTTTTTTAGCGCCTGCTTCAATGTGCTTAGAAGCAGAAGCCTTGTCCCGGAAGATTCCCGTACTTTCAATCACGATGTCTACGCCAAGATCGCCCCAGGGGAGGTTTGCCGGGTCACGTTCTGAGAGGGCTTTGATTTCATCCCCATCGACGATCAGATTGCCATCCTTAACTTCAACTGTGCCACTATAGCGTCCGTAATTGGAGTCATAGCGGAAAAGGTGCGCCATTGTATCAAGATCGCCTAGATCATTAAATGCGACAATGTCAATTTCGTTTCCGTATTTTTCGCGCATTGCCTTTAATACCTGACGACCAATACGACCAAAGCCGTTAATCCCTACACGAATTGCCATTACTTTCTTCCTTTCGTCAAACTTATCCATTAATCAAGATCGGATCAGTAAGATTACTGCCCGTCTTTTCTGCATCATTTAATCTAAGAATCGCCTGTGCGAGTTTTTGTGAATCGTGTCGCCATGGGCGTTCTTCATCAGTGAGGTCAGTGTATCGTACCTCATAACGCTGTAAAATTTCATGGCTGGCTGGTGCAGGATCAACATATTGTGTATTTTTACCTGCATTTTCAACCGGACGGGCGTTATTTGCTAACACTACTTGAAAGATACCGCGTCCAATGTGTTTTTCCAATGCTAGCACATGATCTGCTACATTAAACCCGCTTGTTTCACCGGGTTGAGTAGCGACATTACATACATAAACCTTGTAAGCGGTTGTCGCACGCAATGCATCAGCAATCCCTTTAACCAGCATGTTAGGTATGATACTGGTATACAGGCTACCAGGACCAATAATAATAATATCGGCTTCAAGAATTGCACTTACACTTTCATTGAATGCTACGGCATTGGGCGGATTTAGCTCAATATCCTCGATATGCCCTTCAAGTTCACTAATTTTTGATTCACCCTGTACGCGTAACACATTGGTCTTTCCCTGTAAACGCACTGATGCAACAAGGTTTACATCGGCTAGGGTCGCGGGTAAAACACGTCCTTGAATATTTAGTACGCGTTCAACTTCTGGTAATGCGATTTCTAGACCACCGCTAACACCCGCTAGTGCGACAATAAATAGATTGCCAAATGCGTGTCCACCAAGATCACCCTCGTTAAATCGATATTGAAATAACTTGGTCATCAGGCTTTCATCATCAGCAAGAGCTGCAATATTATTGCGAATATCTCCCGGCGGCAATACTCCAAAATCACGTCGCAATCTCCCAGAACTACCGCCATCATCCGCTACGGTAACTACAGCAGTGATATTACCAGTGTACGGTTTTAATCCACGTAAAACGGAGGGTAGACCAGTGCCACCACCGACTGCGACGAGCTTAAGACCCTTTGTCCGTTTACTGTGAGTATGCACTACATCAATCACATGACCACTTTGGTAGCGTCGATAGGGTGCCAAAAGATTATAAGATAACTTGTAAAGCCCCAATGCGACAATACTACTTCCCGCAATAATGCCTAAAATCAAGCCTATCCAGTTTACCGTGATTGTATTAAGAGATGTCGTATCAATGAGCTTCGTGATGATTATGGATAGGTCGAATGCGATTAAGATGATGCCAATAACTACAAGGAATAACCATCTTTTGAGTTGTATGCCTGGGGTGAGCCATTTATAAATTAGGCTTAGCGAAAACATTAGCTGGCTTTTCTTCCCCATTGCCACATAGCAAAAGTAATAATTAGTGCTCCAAGTGCCGTTAATCCACCAATAACAATCGCCGCGTCAAACCAGAACTGCTCAGGAAAGAGCCGGATTAACGTATCTGAATAGGCAAAGCGCCATGTACCGCTTTCAAAGAAAATCTGGTGAAATGTCGTAAAAAAAGTATCCCAGGCGACGAGTGCTACAATAATAATGCTGGAGATTATGCCGAGCGTCAGTAACCCGCCATTGAATAACCCCATACGTAGATGAGCAACATAAGAACGCGTGCGTAGTGATAGGATAACTAAAGTGATGGTAGAAATGCCTAAACCAAACAGAATGAAGTATGCAATTCTCGTTATAACTTTGACATCTTCCATATGACGCAATTCGCTTGAGGTATAAAGTATATCGCCATTGGGGAATGTCAATTCACCTAGATAGCTGATGTCTTCACCATTGAGTAAATAGTCTAAGGTGTATTGACCATATTCAAGGCGTTGTTCTGTCGTAAAGCCGTAAATATCTTCAGGAAACCCTGCTCGGGTATACTCAAGCTCAATATAAAGTGGTGTCATCACTATTCGAACACTGATAATCGTGAGCAGTATAGGTACTGCCAGCGTAAAATAGAGACGAAGTAATCTGAAGAGTGGCTTTCTTTTGACCTGTGAGTGCGATTGACTTTGTGATGCTGTCGTATCCATAAATCGATTATCTCATGTTGTTCAGCGTAACTGATCGGTATTGCCTGATAACAGGAAGTTAATAACCAGTGAGTCAACTAATGTTTCTACTGGTGCACGGTCATCTGTGAAAACAATGTCCGATGTATTTGTTGGTACTAATTCTCTGAGACTCTGGTTCAAGATTTCCAATAATATAGGATTCGTGTCTTCAGATAATTGTTCAAAGTTTACCTGTAAATTTATTGGTGAAGTTTCTTCCATAGTGGCATATAAAATTGTGTTGAAGGAATTAGGTACATCAAGCGCATGAATTGTAGGAAAAACTTCACTGAGGGTGCGCGTCATCGCATCTACGAGACGACGATCTGTGGCAGTTCTACCAACATTTATTGCAACTACACCATTCTGTGAGAGATGGTCGCGTACTTCTTGAAAGAATTCAACCGTGGTCATATGCCAGGGGATGTATGGGGGACGGTAAGCATCAATGCCGATTACACTGTAGCGCTGATCCAATCGGTTAAGGATGTAGCGCCCATCTTCTGCATGTGTGGTCAAGCTCGGCATACTTGTTTCATTCATATCGAAAAAACGCTGACCTGCCTCGATAATGCCTCCGTCAATTTCCACACCATCTATCGGAATATTACCGTAAACTTCAATATATTGGCGTGGAATTGTGCCAGTAGCGAGACCAATCACTAATAGTGACTCAACATCTTCAGGTTGGTAGGGTGGGGCATTAAAGTAAGGTGCTGTCAGGAAAAAATCCCATGTTCCGCCATAAATGAAATCTGTGGGATGCCAAATGCTGTGAACACCTTGTCCCTCGTTCAAATACAGGTAGCGATAACCGACAGAGTCTTCCTGAACCTGAATATAGTTGTAAGCACTCTCATCTTCATAGAGCAGGGTAGCATTCGCTAGTGGTGAGCGTAATGGACCATTTAATGCCCATATTGCGATGATCGCAATTACAATTGGCATCCACAACCAACGCAACGCCTGTAATCCTGTTTCAAGCGTTAGTCCAATTAGGGCAACGCTGTAAAGTATGCCAGAAAAAAGCAGAAATGTGCGATATGTGCCTAACTCTGGAATGAGAAATAATACAGGTAAGAATGTCCCAATGAGACTCCCTAAGGTGCTGATAGCATAAATTTGACCGGAAATTTTCCCTGCTTCTTCAGGTTTATTGATAGCTAAACGGATCGCAAATGGTGAGACACAACCAAAGAGCGTGATGGGAACGGAAAACAAGATCAGAATGGAGATAAATGACCCAATTGCTAATGCCGCTTCTGCATCTACAACTGCGGCGGCGGCGGCTCTTAAAATGGGGCGAGCTATGAGCGGAATAATTGCGCTTAAAAATGATCCCCATAATAAAATACGATAGAGTGTTTTGGGGTAGGGAGATCGATCTGCCCAGCGTCCACCGATAAAATAGCCAATGGTAAGGTAAAGTAAAATCAATCCGATAACGTTTGCCCAGACGATGTTACTTGTTCCGAAGACATTGCCGAGTAAGCGTGATGCAGAGAGTTCTATGGCAAGGGTGACCATGCCACTGGTGAAAACAACGAAGTATAAAAATGCGTTGCTCGTTTTAGATATTTTTTGATCGGATTGTGTGCGTGCTTCGACAGGGTTCATATCCATAATAATAGCCTACGTTAGAAGGATGATAAAGGCTAAATGAGGTGTAGATAGATGTGAAATGCTATATTGGGCGTTGTGATAATGTAGTGGCAAGGTTATCGCCGTAACTTACGACAATGGTGGGAATTCTGGCTAAACGCAACATGCCTTGTAATTCTTGAGCGGAAGCACCTCCAAATGTCTCTGTATCCAGCAGAATACACATGGTTTGGATGCCGCGTCGCCCTAAAATCTGTGCTTCCGTTACCCAAGTAATGTCAGTTGACGCACTAACGATGATAAGCGTTGTTCCCCGTGTAAAATAGGGTGTTTCTAGGGTCAACATCTGAGCAAGTGTGTAACTCGCTGTATTGCGGGCGACTGCTAATGTCTCAAAAATTCGTGTAAGTTGTCTATTACCACGTTCTGGTTGATGGATTTCGCGCTTTGGGGTGTAGGCGGCAAAGCCCAATGCACGCTCTTGTCCGATAAAATGACTTGCGAGAGATGCGGCGATTACGGCGACGTATTCTTCCGTAGAAGCCGGAATGCTGTTGTCCGAAGGAATCACAGGTCCTGTGCCTCCGATGCGCTGAATTCCGGGTGCCTCTACTAAAGAACTTGCGGAGAAATCCGCGAATAGCCATATATCAACTAATGGATCAATCTCAAACTCTTTTACAATAAGTTGCCCTTTGCGCGCCGTACTGCGCCAGTGCATTCGATTGAAGCTATCACCGGGCACATAATCTCTCACACCAGACGCATTTGTCGTTACATAATGGCTACGTCGTCGTTGCGCTTCTCCACCTGAAAGCATGCCCAACGGCAATTCAAACCTGCTGATTGGTACTGTTGCCGGGTAGACGATTACTCGTGAAGTGGCTTCAATACGGCGTGGTGATAGAAATAACCCAAAAGGGTCACCACTTATCAGGGTGATGGGTCCTAATCGGAATTCACCCCGTGCAATACAGGGTGTGGATACTTCCCATTGGTAATCTGCGCGTCCTGCTAGAGCTGGTACAACATGACTTGCGCGATGACCGGGTAAATCGGAATGATCCCGCACTTCTAACCAGAGCTTAGGTATCCAACTTCGATTGCGGATTACGAATCCTTCTTTAAGCGTCTTTCCAACCTGTGCACGACGAGCACGCGTTCTACGTCCAATACCTATCCAGCGTACAGAAAACCATGCCCATATATATGAAATCAATAACAATCCGACAAACATATACGCCAGATTGAAGAAAAAAGTCCGCCCGGTGAATAACCCGCTTCCAAGGCAAAGTATGGTTAGGATGTAGAGTACATTACGTCGGTTTTGCATGGCGATTACCGGGCAGAGGCTCCGGGTACGGGTGTGGTAGATAACACATCCTGTACGATTGTGCGTGACGAAATATCTTTGATACGCGCCGCAGGTCCAACGATAATTCTATGTGCGAGTGTTACTTCTACCAGTGCTTTTACGTCATCCGGTATCACATAATCGCGTCCTGCCATTGCCGCACGTGTCTGTGATGTTCTGAATAGGGCAATTGACCCACGAGGGCTACTTCCAAGATAGACATCGGGATGTTTACGGGTCGCTGTAACAAGGTCAATGATGTAACGCTTGATTTCATCGGCAACATAGACTTCTCTCACTGCGCGTTGTGCATTGATAAGATCCTGAACACTTACTACCTGTTGCATTGTAACGATAGGATGTTCATATTGCTGTGCAGAAAGTACAACGAGTTCTTCTGCGGGATTCGGATAACCAAGCTGAATACGCAACAAAAATCGATCTAGTTGTGCTTCTGGGAGAGGGAATGTGCCCTCATACTCTATTGGATTCTGGGTTGCTAAGATTAGAAATGGATCCGGCATAATGTGTGTTTCGCCGTCAACAGTGATCTGCCGTTCTTCCATTGCTTCTAGCAACGCGGCTTGTGTTTTTGGCGTGGCACGATTGATTTCATCGGCGAGTACGATTTGGGAGATGATAGGTCCAGCACGGAACTCAAATTCACGGGTTTTTTGATTAAACATTGAGACACCAGTTACATCAGAAGGGAGCATGTCCGGTGTAAATTGGATTCGGTTGAAGCTGGCTCCGATTGATTTTGCGAGCGCCCGTGCCATTATTGTTTTACCAACGCCGGGGATGTCTTCAATGAGGATATGACCTCTACTGATTAATCCTAGTGTGGTGAGTCGAATTTCGTTGCGCTTGCCAATAATCACCTGACCCACGCTCTGAGAGATGCGCTCGGCTACATTTTGCACAATGCTAATGTTCAGTTGTTCATTTGTTCGCCGCGTATTTTCTGCCATATTACTCACTTTTTATGTGGAGTTTACATAAAGTAACCCCTAGCTTACGATATAAAAGCAGACATCACCTAACGTCTGCCCTACGATAAACCATCAACAGTATAACGGATGTTGATAACCTGAACAGACCAAAATAATGGAATGAATAAACAAAATGCGATGATGACTTGCCGTTTATTACAGGTTTAGTATAATATGCAGAGGCAAAAACTGGTATAAATCTTTTATTCCTAACAACACTATTTCGCATTATACTTGTAATGTATGGCTCTTTGAGTATATACATCATTGACAATGGATAAAACATTACCCGGGAGAAATGCCGGGTCACTTTTTGAGAGGAGTACGACTATGGCGAAATCGCGGACAGAATTGATGGTAGACCGTCTGCGTGACCTCCAAGCGACGACACCA
>DAOTXB010000722.1:0-2205 GCA_034435575.1 Anaerolineae bacterium | reverse complement strand
GCAAACGTGTCATCTCCATTGGTGGCGGGAATGACCTGTCATATCCTGACTGTTCAGGGTTGGCATGCGCTATTTCAGATGTATTGGCGATCAATATTGATGCACATTTTGACGTGCGGGCTGATGCTGTGTGCAATAGTGGCACGCCGTATCGTCAATTATTGAACGAAGGTTTTGTGGTGCCGGAGAAATTTTTTGAAGTCGGGAGTATTCCGGCAGTGAATTCGCCCGCTCATCGCGATTATCTGCTGAATAAGCGCGCACATATCATTGATTTGGCGACCCTGCTTAAGCGAGGTATTTCAGACGTCTTCGCGGAGATTTTGTCTCATGAGGCTGAGGCTGTTTTCTTCGGGTTGGATATGGATGTTGTGCATGTGTCGGATGCGCCGGGTGTTAGTGCGCCGAATACGTTGGGAATTTCCGCACATGATTTTTGCTTGATTGCGTCCATTGCCGGACGCGATTCACGATGCAAAGTATTTGAAATTACCGAGGTGAATCCTGTTTATGATATTGACTCGCGGACGGCACGTCTGGCGGGGATGGCGATTCATCAATTTTTGTCACATATTGATTTTTAGGAGACTTATTTATGCCCCGCCCCATTAAAGCGCCGACTGGTACAACACTCACATGCAAGAATTGGCAGATCGAAGCGGCATACCGAATGTTACAAAACAACCTTGATGCACAGGTTGCCTTCGACCCGGATAATCTGATCGTCTATGGGGGGCGTGGAAAAGCCGCTCGTAACTGGGAATCGTTTGAAGCGATTCTGCGCGCACTGGAAAACCTCAATGTCGATGAAACTTTATTGGTGCAATCTGGCAAGCCGGTAGCGGTCTTTAGAACGCATGAGAATGCGCCGCGTGTGTTGATCGCAAATAGCAATATTGTTCCGGCATGGGCAACGCAGGAGAACTTCGATAAGTGGGAAAAAGAAGGGCTTATCATGTATGGGCAAATGACCGCTGGAAGCTGGATTTATATCGGCACACAGGGGATTTTGCAGGGCACCTATGAGACATTCGGGGCATTAGCACGACAACAGGGTTGGGAAAGCCTAAAAGGGAAGTTCGTATTATCCGCTGGTCTGGGTGAAATGGGTGGTGCTCAACCGCTGGCTGTCACCATGAACGCGGGGGTCGGGCTATTTGTCGAAGTTGATCGATGGCGGGCGGAACGTCGTCTGAAGCTACGACAGGTTGACCATGTAACCGATGAGATTGAAGATGCGATGACACAGGTGATGGAAGCCGTCAATAATCAAACACCGCTATCAGTGTGCTTGGTAGGCAATGCAAGCGAAATTTTGCCTGAATTATTGATGCGTGGCGTGATGCCGGATGTGGTCACTGACCAAACAAGCGCGCATGATGTCATGTATGGCTATATTCCAGCGGGAATGAGCCTAGAAGAAGCATCCGCATTGCGTGATAGTGACGCGGAGGCTTATCAAGAACGGGCGATGGAATCGATGGCAACGCACGTTAAAACGATGCTGGCATGGCAGGAAAAAGGCGCTATTGTGTTTGATTATGGCAATAATCTGCGTCAACGTGCCTATGACACCGGTGTAGAAAATGCCTTTGATTACCCTGGCTTTGTGCCGGCGTATATTCGTCCGCTATTTTGTGAAGGCAAAGGTCCTTTCCGTTGGGTGGCGCTTTCCGGCAATCCTGAAGATATTTACGCGACGGATCAAGCGATTAAGGCGCTCTTCCCCGATGATAATCATTTGCATCGCTGGCTGGATATGGCACAGGAACAGGTTGAATTTCAGGGGTTGCCAGCCCGAATTTGTTGGCTGGGCTATGGTGACCGCATGCAAGCCGGTTTGAAATTCAATGAGATGGTGGCTTCTGGTGAAGTGAGCGCACCGATTGTGATCGGGCGTGACCATCTGGATTCAGGGTCGGTGGCAAGCCCAAATCGTGAAACCGAGGCTATGCTGGATGGCTCTGATGCCATTGCTGATTGGGCGATTCTGAACGCGATGATTAACGCCGTTGGTGGTGCAACATGGGTGAGCTTGCATCATGGCGGTGGTGTGGGAATCGGGTATAGCATCCATGCTGGACAGGTGATCGTCGCTGACGGCACTGATGAAGCGGCACAGCGCCTAGAACGCGTATTGACCTGTGACCCAGGGATGGGCGTGGTGCGTCATGCGGACGCAGGATACTCAGAAGCGATTGATTT
>DAOTXB010000721.1:0-4588 GCA_034435575.1 Anaerolineae bacterium | reverse complement strand
TCCCCCGCCGTTGATAGTCCGCGCCGGGTCCAACCCGTACATTGACATCTTCAAATACTACTACTATACAGGTCGATTCTGCGGTCAAGCCAGCTAGTGGGTTATCTGTCGCGGGAATGATGACCTGTAGCCAATCTGAGGGCAACGTCACTGGTAGCGATAGAAATTCGTAAGGTAACGGCTCAACCTCGGCATATTCAGAAACAGTTAGCATACCGTCAAGATTCGCATCGAACGAATCACCTGCAAGGATGAGTACGGCATTTTCATCACCATTTTCATCTGCGTAAATCACAGTCACATCATCATCAATCGCATTGACGCGAATCGTGTCTGTCGATTCCGCACGAATAAAGGCTGTTTGCTGTACCGTCAGACGATAACCATTAATGCGAAGGGTTAGAGGCGCATCTTCTGGCGCTTGCACCAGCACCCCGCCATCCGGCACACCCGCACAGGATGGCGACATTACGGATGTGGTTAGTGTTAAATCACGCAATGTAGGCGCATAAGCGAGCGGGTTATCCACGACGACTTCAAGCGAAGCAAATTCTGTGGATGTATCAATCGGCGCAACCAGCGAAGACAGCACCCAGGCAACACGACCATCCGGCACAATCACCTGTATCCACGACGTATCGGCATTACGCCCTACTGCAAGCACATTCTCTCCCACTGATAGCGGCACAACTAACGCGGATTCGCTATCCGGTGTTGTCCGGCTGAACACACCATCCGAAAATGTAACCGTCAGCGCCAACGTCACAATGCCGGCACTATTATTCACCAGCTCTGCCCCACCAAATACAACCATCACCGCGCTTGCATCACTGTCTATCACATCAAGCGATGCCAGCGCCATGCCATATTCGCCTGTTTCCAGATTAAGTGGCGATGACGACAGTGTTTGCACATCACTCACCGGCAATTCGTTTCCGGGAAATGAAAATGGGCGTGTGCCGACATCATCCACCAACTCTGCGGAAACACCCAAATTACCATAACAGAGCTGTCCTGCTTCTGGCGATTCGCACTCAAGAGAAGTGCTAATAAGCGCCGCGCGGAACAATGCCAGACAATCTGATTGAGCGCTGACAACGGAAAAGCTCATCAAACCGGTCAGCACGATAATGATGATTCTTGCCAATCGCATCGGTTAATTGCCTAGCGAACGTAATAATTCACGGCGGGCTTTTTTGGCTTTCTTCGCCTCATTACGCATCGCTTTGCCCAGCTTCTTTGCGCGTTTCTCAAATGGCGCGGCACGACGATTCTCACCAATCGCTTTGTACGAAGCGGCAATATTGGTCACAGTAGTGATAATACTGACACGATCATCGCCCTTATCCAGAATTTTCAACGCATCTTCAAAATAGGTGAGCGCTTTCCGCTTATCGCCAATATCCGCATAGATGCCACCGATGTTGTTGAGTGTGGTCGCTTCGCCATCTTCATCTTCAATTTCGCGACGCATGGCTAATGATTTTTCGAGATATTCTAGCCCTTTTTCACGCTCTCCAGTATTGGCATAGATCTTACCGATATTGTTGAGCATTGTCGCAAGACCCTCTTTGTCGTCAATCGCTTCATAAGCGGTCAGAGCCAATTCATAATGTTCCAGCGCTTTTTCACGATTCAGCATGTTGGAATATGCCGAGCCCGCATTACCAAGTGCCCATGCCTCGCCCTCTTTGTCTTCAACCTCGCGGTAAAGATCAATCGACAGTGCATATTGTTCGAGTGCGTCTTTATTTAAGCCGAGGTCTGCCTTCCACATCCCAATACTATTGATCGCCCATGCCTGACCCGCTTTATCGTCCGCCTCTTTGTATAGTGTCAAGCCTTCCTCAAAATGCTCCAGCGCGGTGTCTTTCTCGCCAAAGTCAAAATAAACACCACCAAGATTGGTCAGTGTCATCGCGTTTTCTACCGGATCATCGGATTCCTCACACAATTCCAGCGCACGCATATAATATTGCAATGCCGTTTGTGTGTCTCCGGCTTCATGGAATTCTGTGCCCTTGTCGTTGAGTTCCTTGATGTCGGTCATGTTTTTCAGGTCATCCATGACATACCCCTTTGTCTTATAATTAAATGGTCTAGACGACATATTCTGTCAGATTCGACACGAAAGCGACAGGTGCAAACAAAAACCGCGCCATAATCGTGCATGACGCGGTTAGGTATTCAGCCTGCAAACTGCCAGCTTAATCGTTAGCGGTGATTGTACCTGCAAGTGTTAGGTCGCATGTGCCGTCATTGACAATACCTTCAAATTCAATGGTGCTTGAGTCAATAAATGTATAGGTGTAGTTCAATGATATACCTTCGACCTCAGCAACAATTGCAAAGACATTATCGTCCGTATTAGTGATTGTGAAGTCCATGCCATCTTGCTGTACATTGGCTGAACCAGCAGTCAACGCCTGATTGAAAAATTCTTCAAAACCGATACTTTCAACTTCCATCGTAAAGCCACTCAATTGTGATGCCATACCTTCTGGCATTCCACAACCGGAAAAATCGTCATAGGCGAATGTCCATGTTCCCGGTGTGACTTCCAGCGAAACCTCACCATCAGATGCGCCGTCAGATGAAGAATCACTCATACCAGCGATCATAATGTCTTCTTCTAGCAATGTTGTCGGCAAGAATTCAAAGTCAGTTGTGTCATATGCTTCCGGCTCGGTTGGGGCGCTATCAGCGTTCAGGTCTTCGTCCAGGGATACCGCAGTAAATGTCCCTGCCTCAAGATCGACAAGGGTATCATCTACGCTAACGGTGGCATTGCCTTCCAATAAACTAAAGACGAGTGTTGATTGATCCGTTTCTTCATCCTCATCTAGGCTAATAAATGCGGTTGAACCGAGCACAACATCAATACCATTCATGTTCATGCTCACTTCCGCAACACCTTCAGGCGTTTGGACGAGTAACCCATTCGGTGCTTCAGTACACGAAGACTCGCCAATACCACCGGAAAAATAGAACGCTTCCATCGGGTTTTGTTCATCGGTTGCGGCGTTCGTAATTTCTGCATCGCCAAACAACACAAATGTCACATTCTGACCGGGCAATGTATCCGGCAAGTTCGCCTGTACGCGCAAAATCGCCACGCCCCAATCACCGCTAACTTCGTCATAACCACTCAACGCAAGTGATTGAATATCACCAAGTTCTGCAATGTCGCCAACTGCCTCAAACGTTACGGCAGATGTATCACTCAATTCAGCCTCGACTTGAATATTACCATAACAGGCTTGATTTCTACTCGTCTCACTACACGCCGAATCCGCCGCTTCTAGTGCACTTTCTACAATTATTGGGCATATGTTGTCGTCTTGAGCAGAAATGATGGGTGCAAAGCAGACAAACAACAGGAGTAAAACAACTTTGATCATACGCATTTTTCACGTTCCTTTGTTTGTACTATAAATTACGATTGTACTCACGGTTATAATTTAGTATACGAAAAGTGATAAAATACACAATATATGCGCCCTGTAGACTTATTCATGTACAGCGCGATTCGCCTCGCCCTCTACCGTGATCGAACAAATAACGGCATCCATCACCCCGGAAAAAGTGACCCGCGTTTCATCCTCAACAAAGAAAATCATCTCTAACGTCATCCCATTTATTTCTTGAGTAACGATCAACACACGCGCTGACGATCGATCAACTATCAACATATCTTGCTGGAATTCATCTTCAGCATCTGCATCATCGCTCTCAGAGTTGCCCAGCACAGCATTCACAAAATCTTGCGTATCATTCGTCTCAATTTCAATCTCAAAACCACTTAATTCCCCAGCAATACCCGAGGGCATACTGCATCCTGCAAATTGTGAATACATTAATACCCATATCCCCGGAGTAATATCTAACGTGTCATGACATGGATCATCTTCGTCTGCCCGTGTTTCCGGCGATGCGGTTGCTTCTGGTTCAGGTGTGGTTTCTGAATCATGTACGCAATCCACAGTCGATATTTCTTCATCCTGTGCAACCGAGATGGGCATAACCAAAAGTAGAAACACTAGCGCAATCAGCATATAACGCATCAGCGTGACCTCATCACTATTTCGTAATCCTTGATAAAGCTATCATGCCCTGACAGTATAACGTTTCGATGATAATGATAATGAGAATCCAAAATGCCGGGTCAATGGATCCGGCACAAGTCTCCTAAATACTGATACGTCTACGCTGACGATTGATATAATTCCAACAACACACCGCCAGTTGATTTCGGATGTACGAAGGCATACAGTGTGCCATCAGGACGAGTACGCGGGGTATCATTAATCATCGCAATCTTGTGTTCCTTCAGGCGATCAATCACCGCGTTGATGTCATCTACATCAATGCAGACGTGGTGCAAACCGGCACCTTTTTTCTCCATATATTTGGCGACACCGCTATCTTCAGTGATCGGCGCGAGCAATTCAATCTCACTTTCACCCACTGGCAAAAACGCGATTTCTACGGCTTCTTCCTCGTTGCGTTCGCTATGTTGTAGCTCTAAACCAAGTGCATCGCGCCAGAATTTCAGCGCGGGTTCAATCTCTTGTACAACAACCGCAAT
>DAOTXB010000720.1:0-5437 GCA_034435575.1 Anaerolineae bacterium | reverse complement strand
TGGGCACATAAAGCGGTGCAGGATAATTATTGCCAGGCAGATCCGTCTCAAATAGTAGCTCGGTGGCGTTGACGACGGTATTGTTCAAATAAAATCCGGTGATGTCATCAATCGTCGTGCCGATGACCGCCCGCACCCCATCCGGCGTAGGTCCGGGGATCGTCTGTGAGCGCAACACATTGTAGATCGACCCGCTAATGCGCTGACCGTCCACACTCGCGGTGAAGTAGCGCACCTCGTCGCCCGTCGCGCCAAAGTAATACGCCAAAAAGCGCCCTTCCGGTAACCAGATGAAACCCTGTAAGGTATGGCGGGACAGATCATCCCAGATTAAGCGCCGGAAAGAGCCGTCAGGTTCGGCGCTGATAATCACATTAATATCGGTTTGATGCAGTAAACGGCGCGATGTGGGCGAAAATGTCAATTGTGAGTTGGCAAATGCTGAAGCATCGGTTAAACCCAGTTGATCGAGCAAGGGCTGTGTGATGAGTTCTGCATCCGGGTGGATGACAACTGTGGAATTCCCGCGAATGGCATTATATTGAAACCATTCCAACGCGGTAAACACATCATTATCACACCCCACGCCATAACGGAGCAAATTGCCCTCACCCAACCATTCGATCTGCACCACTTCCTGGTCAGATGCCTGGGTGATGCCAGTGAATGTTTCCGGTGTATTGTCGATGAGCGGCTCGGTGATGTTGCTCTCGATGAAGATTTCGACATCGTCGGGGTCAGCATCCGTCTCAAATATTTCCAGTGCGAGGCTGAATTGCTGGGTATCCCCCGGTTGTAGCGCAAAATCAAAAACCAGACCGGTACCGCAAGCATCCACCGGAAAGCCAAAGCCCTCGCCGATCACCTCACCGCTGACATCAAGCACATCTGCGAAAATGTCAATCGATGTGTGCGCGTCCGGCGTCATGTTGACGATCTCACCCACCGCCATGAGTTCAATCTCATCAAAGACATTACGCTCGGCGGTAATACGCACATTCTGCGCGGTGAGCGCATCAGCGGTGAATTCGGGTGCAGGTTCGGGTGTGGTTTCCTGTGCGTTTACGCTGAACATCATCAGCGAAACAAATAGCATGAGTAAAACGGGGGACAATTGGCGCATAAAGCCCTCAGTATTTTCAGTTGAATATGGATTCATACGGTAGCCGATAACCCCGAGTTTGACCAGACTAGACCCCCTCGAATCAGCGGGATTCTCACCGGAAATTCAAGAACATCGGAGATAACCACATCAGGCTATCCCTCCAGGCGCATACTTATTCCGGTAATAAGGCTTCTTGCACCATATTTTCGATGGCGCGGGGGCTTGCACCGGAGATGCGTTCTACGGGTTGCCCACCGTCGAACATGATAAACGTCGGGATCGATTGAATGCTGAATTGACCGGCAATTTTATGGCTTTCTTCGGTATTGAGTTTGACAACCTTCACCTTGCCCGCATATTTATCGGCGAGATCATCAATAAACGGAGCGATGACGTTACATGGACCGCACCACGCCGCCCAAAAATCGACCAGAACGGGTGTCTTACTTTTGAGCACTTCCTTACGCCAGGTTGTGTTGTTGACGTGTCTCGCCCCTTTTTTGGACAACTTTCCGTTAGATTTCCCACTGGATTTCTCAGTTGATCGCGCTTCCGATAATGGTTCGTCGCGGAGTAAAAAGCCGACATGAGCACGCACATCAGCGGGGCGGACACCCTCCGCAGTGGCTTTGATCTTACGCCCGAAAAATGCGGGAGAGAGCGCAACAATCGCAGGAATGGTGGGTTTGCCGTATTTACTGTGTGTGTTGGGGTTTTTACTCACGTCTACCTTTACCACCAGTAATTCGTCAGCGTTGCGTTTTGCCTCACGTTTGAGGGCATCATCCAGCGGTTTATCGGTTTGCGTACCGTCATATAAGTATAGAAGTGCCGGTTGCTTGCGCCCCAAAACCTTCTTGAGTCCTTTGTCATCGCTGATGATGGGTGTATTCAGTGCAGTCATGGTAAAACCTCGGTCAAATGTCTAAGTGTTTATTAGACGCATTATACGGCGCAATTGTTACATGAGGCTTGCGTTTAGCCGCCACTTGCAGAATCACTAGACGCATCAGCGAACGTGCCGAACACCACCGGAGAGTTGGTCGGCGCATCGCTACCTCCTGCCGGTTCCGGCGTGATGCCCAGTGCTTCATAATTAGCGAGACTTTGTGGTGCGGTGAAAATGAGCGTGGCAATACCGGATGGATCAACATCAAAAATCCCTGCGCTGATGCGGTCATCACCACGAATCAACCACGCTTGATAGGTCATACCCGGGTCAAGGCGTGGGAAGTTTTCTACACGCACTAATCCCACCGTGCGTTGTGGATTGGTAATGACTGTGGCGACGGCGTTGCTCCCGTCCTGTTGCGGGGCAAGCGATGTTTGTAACAGGTCGCCTGTGCCTAACACGTTCAGGAAGCTCTCGTTATCCTGCGCCAATGCAGAAAGCACACGATTTTCATCGCGCAGGCTGTCCACCTCGCCGAGTAAGTAGAGCACTAGCCCGAACAAGATGACACTCACCGCCGCGATACCGGCAATGGCGATGACCGCATTACGAAATGGAATCGTGCGGATTTTATTTGAATCAGAGTCGACTGTAGTAGATACCTCAGGCGTGGTGAGTGCCTGCAATTTTGTGCCTAAACTCGCGGGTGGCATGACATCAGGCGCACTAAACAGCATCGCGTCTGATAGCGCCTGATACTCCTCTAAGGCAGTCGCTTGCTCCGGGCAATGGACGAGCAATTCTTCCACCAGCAGGGTTTCTGCTGTGTCGGTCATCCCCATGCTATATGCAGGGAGCAAATCGGCTAATGTATCACAATCGGGTTGTGTGGATTGTGGTGTTGTGTTGTCATTCCTAACCATAATGGTTATCGCATTACTCTAAACTATTCACCATTGTTGGATTGTTGTTACTTATCTATCGTAAAAAAATCGAATTTGGATTTAATTTTCATCAGATAACTGATGTGCGTCTTGCCATAACACGCGCAATTTTTGTAAACCAAGCCGAACGCGTGTTTTTACCGTGCCTAACGGAATATCTAATTGTGCAGACAATTGACTGTGGGTCATGCCGTGCAAAAACCCGAGTTTAACCAATAATGCCTGTTCCGGCGGCAATTGTTGCAATAACTCACGGATAAGTTGTCCATCTCGGCGCATCGGGTCTTCTGGAATACCCTGTTTGGACTTAACATTGACGTATTCGAGCGCAGTCGCGTCGGATGTAATCTGTCGTCCCTCTTGTCGGATGCGGTCAATCGCTGTGTAACGGGTGACGGTCAGCAACCAGCTCAAAAAGCGCCCTTTCTTCGCATCATATTGGGTCGGGTTCTTCCATACCTTCATGAAGGTATCCTGAGCGACCTCCTCCGCTAAAGATGGCGAGCGTAATACTTGCATCGCAAGACCATAGACCGCGCTCCCGTACCGTTCGTACAATGCGGAAAACGCCGCCTGATTCTGCTCTGCGATGTGATTCAGTAATGTCGTATCCTCTAATGACGCATAATCGAGAGTCATAGGCTTATATGATTCCCGATGCACAGCAGAGTTTTACGTTGCTCTCCATAAGCACCTTATTGTGCAATTCCAAAACCATTTCTCAGTGTGTCTGACTATATTATTTCGTCACCATGAGCTAAAACCTCATGGCTAGTCACAGTGTAAAACCCGACTAAAGTCGGCTCGTTCAACTGAATGTCGCCTAATCAGCCTACTTTAGCAGGGTTTTCGGCTTTTTTACTAGCACAACGGTTTCAACCTTGTGCGGACACTACCAAAATAGATACATCTAATAGTCAACTGCGTAACTTCTCACTATCAAAGAGTATAGCATGGTCGCTGACCTATTCACGCCCATCCGCGAGCACATCCCACGCGCGCATCCCTTTTTCGATGCGATCACGCTGAACCTCGACACCAATGCCGATTCCCTCGCGCACGTCGATGGTGCTATCCGGCTTCAGGGTAAATGCCGGTTCGCTGATGTCCTCTGCAAAATAACGCTCCGTCGCGGAAATATCACAGGGCAAGCTTACGCCGGGTAATGAAGCAAAGGCGACGTTCATCGCGCGTCCGATGCCCGTTTCCAGCATCCCGCCAATCCACAATGGCACGTTATTGTCCACACATACGGTGTAGCAATCAATCGCCTGTGCATACCCACCCACACGCGCCGGTTTCAGGTTGAGAATGCCAATGCCACCCAACGCAATCGCCACCTGCAAATCGCCAACTGTCTTGACGCTTTCATCAAGGCATACGGGTGTTTTGATCTGTGGTTGCAGTTTACTGTGTTGATAAATATCATCGTGTGCGAGGGGTTGTTCGATCATCAACAGGTCGAATTCATCAAGCTGTGCCAGCAGAGACGCATCATCGAGGGTATAAGCGCTATTGGCATCCACCATAATCGTGGTATCGGGCAAGGCTTTGCGTACCGCACGGATGAAGTCCACATCCCAATCAGGCTTGATCTTGAGTTTGATGCGCCCGTAGCCCTGTTCCAGGCGGGATTTAATCACATCAACGGTGGCTTCATAGCTCGGTTGAATGCCGATGCTCACCCCGACAACCGCGTGCCCGCGCGAGGTATGCCCTTCTGGCAAAAAAGATTCAAAATATTTAACGAGGGGAATCCCCTGTGTTTTCGCCAGCGCGTCCCATGTTGCCGCTTCGATGCCGAATTTGGTGTGATGATGCCCGCGCACATGCGCCATCGCTCTGGTGACTGCCGCCGGGGAGTCGAATGTTTCCCCGAGGAGGCGCGGAATTACGAAATTGCGTAGGATGTGGAGGGCGGTTTCTACCGTCTCTGAGCCGTAACCGGGGTAAAGCTCGACTGAAGATTCACCCCATCCGCTGATTCCATCGGTGGTGACCAGTTCGATGAGGACGCAGACCTTGTGTGTTTGTAAGCCAAAACTGGTTGTAAAACCGCTTTTAAACGGCAAAGCAATCGGGTAGGTTTCGATACGTTCAATGGTGATAGATGGCATAGGTGAGCCTTTCCTGGCGCGATTAGTGACGGTAATCGTCTCAGTATAGACCGTCGCCCCCGCGCTGACCATATTTGGTTTTAGAGTGTGGCGACACCTTCAATCATCTTGTGGAGATTATGCCTATCTATGAGAATTAAGGGTTTTTGAATTTCGGACACGAAGAATCGCATCCCTACACGCCGGAAATAGCAACGATAGAATTTTTCCAATCCGTCGTAAAGCAAATCATGGCAAGGCGAATAGTTACTGGAGAGCATCATCATCGCTTGACCCGTCATCGTCATCATCACCCGTTTCTGCCTCTAGTTCTTGCGACAATACCTCGTCGTGGAATTCCTGTTGCTCGGCGGTGGAATCAGCATCAATTGCTTCAAAT
>DAOTXB010000719.1:0-23574 GCA_034435575.1 Anaerolineae bacterium | reverse complement strand
CCCTTGTCGGAAAGTACGCTGTTCTATACATCTCA
The DNA here is from genome assembly GCA_034435575.1 of Anaerolineae bacterium. Lineage (GTDB taxonomy): Bacteria > Chloroflexota > Anaerolineae > Aggregatilineales > Phototrophicaceae > JAVJSU01. The sequence continues at coordinate 23,539 of DAOTXB010000719.1, read as the reverse complement.
GTTGATCAATACTTATGAATATGATGCACAACAAGCCCGAGAAATTCTTTCAGCACAGGGTTTCGTAGATTCTGATAGCAATGGATATTTTGATTGGGAGCAAGGTGATCTGGAAGTCAATATGATTGTGCCACCGTGGGGTAATGTACCCCAAGTTGCTCAACTAATTCAAGATCAATGGCGCGAAATTGGTATTCGTTTGGTACTTCAGCAGGTGCCAAACTTTAATCTCTTGCAAGACGCAATTCAATCTGGTGAATATAATCTTGTTTCGTTTGATACACCGGGTCTTGACCCTGCTTTCTTGAATGATTACTTTATAACAGACGGCATCCGAAATTGGACAGGATATAGCAGTGGTGAGTTAGATTCATTGTTGCAACAAGCAGTCCAAGCTACAGATGAAGCGCAACGACGGGGATTATATCTACAGGTTCAATTAATTATCATGAACGAAGCCCTTATCTTACCAATCAGAGAATACCTAAATCTTAATGCCACTAATGAACGCGTTGAAAATCTCGACTTTGATACATATGGATGGTTTCCTATATTAAATAATGTACGAATCACATCTAGTGATGACTAATGCAACGTGTTGTCCTTTCTATATTCATACTCTGGTTTGTTCTGACAATAACATTTTTTATTTTGCGCATACTACCCGGGGATGCGATTAGTGCACAGCTTGCTATTGCCGGTGCAACTAGCAGTGAAATTGAAGAAAGACGGCAAGATTTAGGACTAAATTCTTCGCTCCCTTCGCAATATATTGATTATCTTGTTCGCCTAATTCATGGAGATATGGGGCAGTCACTAGTGACAGGATTACCTGTATCGCAGATGATTGTACAACAGCTGCCCAAAACAGCTGAACTTGCTACTGGAGCACTATTTATTTCTTGCATACTCGGTTTAAGTCTTGGGATGTTAGCTACGCTAAGTAATCAGAGGTTACTTGTGAGCTTATGTAATCTTCTCATAACTGTTGCGATTGCCACGCCAATTTACTGGACGGGAACTTTATTAATCGCACTAGTTGTCGTTGAGTTAAAAGTGTTGCCGTTGATCGGTAGTGAGTTTGCAGGATTGATTCTGCCTATTGGGTTACTTGGTTTTCATATATCTGGAGCTATTGCCCGCATGACGAAGATCAATATCGGCGAGATAATACACTCTGATTATATTCGGACGGCACATAGTAAAGGTTTGCCATCAAGGTTAATATTTCGTCGCCATGTTTTGAGAAACGCTTTGATTCCAATTATCAGTATTATTGCGCTTCAGACCGGATTCTTATTTAGCGGTACCGTAATCACGGAGACACTTTTTTCACGTGCTGGTTTAGGCAATCTGTTACTTACTGCCACACGGAATCAAGATTATCCATTGGTACAAGGATTGGTCATATTCTCAGCATTTATATACATCTGCGCGAATCTCATTGGAGAAGCACTTCAAAAATTAATAGACCCGAGAGTCTAAATCTTGCGACTTGCACTTGTTTACTTAGCTTTACTTTTGTTTTGTGGGTTATTCGCTCCAGTATTTTCCCCTTATGACCCATTAGAGACAAACACAGAAAAATCCTTGTCACAACCAAGTGTTGATCATCCTTTTGGAACTGATTTGCTAGGGCGAGATATTGTCAGTCGTATTCTATATGGTATACGTCACACATTATTTGTCTCCATATTTGCCTTAAGTATAGCCGTAATTATTGGTTCAATGCTTGGATTGATTCCCGCCTTGTTTGGCGATTGGATTATCTCATTTACGCTTATTGTGATCAGTGGGTTACTAGCGTTTCCATATTTGGTTATGTCTCTCGTTATTTTGACAGTTCTAGGGCAGGGAACACTAACTTTAGCGATTGCGGTGGGAATATCTCAAATCGCTCACTTTGCACAGATCACGCTTGCCACGTTTTCCAAGGTACATAAAATGGAGTACATGGTTAGCGCACAGGCAATAGGTGCGTCTCGTATACACCTATTGTTTAAATATTATCTGCCAAATATGCAACCTGTTCTTCTGGGCTATATGAGCGTAATTTTAAGTGCATGCATATTTAACAGTGTCGCTTTAAGCTTTCTTGGCATTGGGGCTTCATTAGAAACACCTGATCTGGGGACAATTCTCTCAGAGGGTCGTAATGTCTTGTTTATTTCACCAGCGATCAGTTTCGTGCCTGGTTTGATAATTTTCGGGCTGATTATTTCACTCAACACTGTATTTGATAAACTATCGATGTTATCGTCAGGTTAGTTTCGGTATCATTGACTATTGTAAATTTTAGGAGATCGTTATGTTAAGAAACAATCGTTCTATAAAGCTAATGCTTTTGATGAGTATAATACTGCTATATTCATCGGTATTAATTGAAGCATCTAACAATATTGAAATGGTACAAGACTCTGATATTGTTGGAACGCCTGCCGAAATCTGCGAGGCATCTACGCCTGCTTTAGACCCAGAAACACGCGAATATGAGCAACCAGAAAGTGTCTTGGAAGAAGGAGTCGATTATCAAGCGATTTTTTGTACGTCTGCTGGGGCAATCTACATCGAACTCTTTGAAACGGCAACACCTTTAACAGTCAATAATTTCGTGTTTCTTGCTGAGTCTGGATATTATAACAATACAACTTTCCATCGTGTTATTGCCGACTTTATGGTTCAAGGCGGAGATCCTACTGCCACAGGACGCGGAGGACCAAACTACAGTTTTCAAGATGAATTTGTTGGTTATCTGCACTTCGATCGTGAAGGACTATTGGCAATGGCTAATAGTGGTCCGAACACAAACGGAAGTCAATTCTTTATTACCACTTCAATACCAACGCACTTGAATTATGTACATTCGATCTTTGGTGAAGTGCTCGACGGGCAAGAAAATGTCTTGGCAATTGACATTCGCGACCCGCAATCATCGAGCGAACCCGGAACCTCGCTTGATACCGTAGTTATCATAACAGATCCGTCATCTGTAGAATCATCCTATGAGATACCTGAGCGGGCAACTCAAGAAGACGCGGAAGCCGCGATCCTAAATATCCCAGAACTCGCGCCCGGATTACCATTGGAAGAAGAACCACAGGTACTAGATGCGGGTGGATTGGTCAGCACACTTGATGCAAGTATTCAGGCGGATGCTGAGGCGTTATTTGCAGATAATGATCATGAGTTCACGTTGTCCGTCGCACATGACAATGTGGATTGTTCATTAGACCAAATCCCCTTTACACGAATCGCATATCAACTGCATGCTTTTGCTTCCACTGCGAACGCAATAAATGCAAGTGAGAGCGACACATTTGAGCAAATTCTCTTGAATGGCGCTGAAGCAGACTCTGAAACAAGTGAAACTCTTGCGAACGGATATTATATTGCCGAAAGCTCAGATTGTGATGCCTCTACAATTGACGTGGTAACATATTGGCAACGTGGACGATACCTTAGCGTAGCAGAAATCACACTGCCTGCAAGTGAAGCAGAAAATGCTGATCTCTGGTTAGACCAAATCGTCAATCGTCAGATATATGAAAACATTTTCTCTGATCTAATACGTCCAGAAATCTGGTACAACTAGCATGTATTGAAAAATGACAGAGGGTATATATTGGATGCCCTCTGTTTTTAGTTTGCGATGATTAAAGTCCCAACCTGTTTTTGACCTGTAAGCGCGAATTGTAAAACTTGAGGATCACGACCATCAATAATTTGGATGTGCAGTTTAGGGTTTACTTTGATTAGATCAACCATATCCTGTACCTTAGTTAGCATACCCCCTGTTACATCTGTCCCGTCTGAACCACGCAAAACTTTCGAAAACTCTTTCAGTGATCCTGGCGTTATCTTACTAATCACCTTATTTTGATGATCTATGACACCCTCAACCTCGCCTACGAGCAATATACGATGTACATTTAATTTTCTGGATAAATATTTGAAAATCGTCTCTGTTGAAATTATTGTTCCACCTCGAACAGAATCAATAGCAACATCACCATATACAACTGGGACGATACGATGAGTAATCAGTTTCTCTATAGTGTGTAGCGGCATTTTGACGATATTACCGTCATTGCACTGTGCAGAGGCAGAGGGTTGAATTCGCATAATTGGCAATTTCTCATTAATCAAAACCTCACTCATAAGGTAATTGAGTTGGGCGGCGGCAGAAGCAACTTCAGTAAAACCTAACCAATCATTTGCGGTCTTTACACCATTTATTGTGTCATATTGTTCTGCGGCAAAATGTCCAAAAGACCCGCTACCGTGACCGATAATGAGGTTATCGTCTTGTGTGGACTGATAATATGTAACAATTTCGCGGGCGATGGTCTGTGCAACATCTCGACGAAAGGTCGACTTCTTAGTTTTATCAGTGATCAAGGAACCACCAAGCTTGAGCAATGTGATCATCGATTAATCTTGTCTTTCTTTTAAGTATGTAGAAAATACATTTGTTGCACCGCACTTTCGTAATGCGTCAGCTACCGCATCATGTGAGGTTTGGTCAACCAATGCAATCATGTTGCCACCACGCCCACCACCAGATAGTTTTGCTCCCAAAGCCCCGGTATCTAGCGCAATATTTACGAGATCATCTAATTCCTTTGACGAAACGGTTAAGCGTTGGAGTAATTTATGATTTTTAGTCATTAGTTTCCCAAGTGTGTCTTTTGCTCCCGTAGCAAGACAGTCTCTTGCACTTTCAGTTAGTAAACCAATCTCTTCTATGATCTGATGCGTAGACTCCGGATTTTCAATGGTAAGTGTTCTTACATCAGCGACGGCGGGTTTTGTTAAGGCAGGTATACCAGTATCCGCAATAATGAAATGAAAAACACTAGATACTTCGAGAAATTCAATAAGTTTTTCTCGGATGAAATATATTGGTTTCTCGTACACAATAACTGTATTATCTATACCGCTTGGTGTACCGTGATAAATTTCTTCAATCGCGTATATAAACCGATTTAGAAGATTATTAGGCATATCAGCGTCAATAACTTGCGCTAAGGCTTTGCCTAAGGCTGTAGACACTGCGGCTCCACTACCTAAACCACTTGCCATAGGAATTGTAGATCGAATTTCGATGTCGATTGCTGGTGCCTTGATTTCAAAATATGATAATACTTGTTGGCAAAGTTGCCATAAAGGATGATCAGACTGTGTATCATCAATAATTGTAAATAGATCCTTTGCTATGATGCGCATACCAGTTGTTTGTCCATCGCAAACGTGTGCTTTAGCACGTAAACTACTTATTGGAATAGCAATTGCCGGCTGATTGTACACAACCGCATGTTCACCAAATAAAATTATTTTTGCTGGAGCACTAGCGCTAACCATTGTTGATTGTCCAATAGGTAAATATAAAAACGTGAAGAAAATTCTAACGTGTGATTTGGTCTGCACTTAAGTGCTTGACCTATAATTGGAATGCATTATAACGTAAGATCAGTTAATCTGTTTAGCCGTCAGTTTTCAACAACGTATTGGAGAAAAAGTTGACTTCTGCCACAGCCCGCGCACATCCAAACATTGCATTTATTAAATATTGGGGAAATCAAGACGATTCACTCCGATTACCTGCTTCACCTTCAATAAGCATGAACCTAGAGGGTTTATTCACAGAAACAAAGGTAAGATGGGACGAGTCATTGTCGTCTGATAGTTTAATGCTAAATGGTGAAGTCATGCATGGCGAACCACTAGCACGTGTTTCTGCCCATTTAGATGTGATTCGTCAACGTATCAAATCATCTCTTTTTGCTCATATAAAATCAGACAACAACTTCCCAACAGGCGCTGGTATAGCATCTTCGGCATCAGCATTTGCCGCGCTCACACTAGCCGCCATCCATGCAGATGGTGAAAACTTATCGACACAAGAATTATCAACAATCGCTCGCATCGGCTCTGGTTCTGCTTCCAGAAGCATCCCGTCTGGTTTTGTAGAGTGGCATACTGGTAACTCACATGAAGAGTCGTTTGCAGAAAGTGTAGCAGAACCATCTCATTGGGATTTGGTTGATGTGATCGCTATTGTTAGCGAAGAACATAAAAAGGTGACTTCTAAAGCCGGACATCCTTCTGCAATAACCAGTGATTATCAAAAGGCGCGTATTGCAGGGGCTGGCAAACGGCTTGAAGTTTGCAAAACGGCGTTATTAAACAGGGATTTCCCTACATTTGCATCAGTTGTTGAAAAAGATAGTGACATGATGCATGCAGTAATGATGACGAGTACACCATCACTATTTTATTGGGAGCCAACGAGCCTAGAGATCATGAGCACTGTTAGGCAAATGCGCGCAGATGGTGTAAGTGTATGTTATACATTGGACGCTGGTCCGAATGTACACTGTATATGCCTGTCGGAAGATGTTGAGCAGGTTAGAGTACAGATTGGTGCTATACATGGCGTTTATGAGACACGTACTGCTCATTGTGGCGGTGGTGCTGTTATTGTTGACACTAAGCCAAATTAGGGATTAGCATTAGGTATCATACAGAGCCACTATCGATTTCCGTAAATAATGTAAAATTCATGGTTTACTAGATGTGTAGTAAGGTAATTTTATGCTGGATTTTCTAATCGGCAATGATTTTCTATCAGCATTAATCGCATTTGCTGTTGTATTAATCCCTGCGGTAATCATTCACGAACTCGGACATTTTCTTGCCGCAAAAGCGGTTGGTATCACTGTATTAGAGTTTGGTATCGGTTTCCCTCCTCGTGTAGCAAAATTGTTTACGTGGGGTGAGACTGAGTTTACGCTTAACCTTTTACCGTTAGGTGGGTTCGTGCGTCCTTTAGGCGAAGACTTTGTACGCCCGCTAAGTGAAGAAGAAACTGAACAGGCGCGTGAAGATCTCATTTCATCTAGACAAGACATACATAAAAACGATACTAACGATATTGAGGATGGCGCTTTTGTAACGGAGCGTGAAGAACTGGCTGCGAGGGGTATTCATAACACAAAGTCGGTGAACGAAGCATCGCCGATGGGGCGCATCTTGTTTATGTCCGCAGGGGCACTAGCAAATTTCCTTTCAGCATTTGCGATTTTTGTGTTTGCCGGATCGTTGGGTGTTCCAGAAATTGTTGGTGCCCGACTTGGCGTTACACAAATTTCTCTTAACGCTGTATTCTCGGAAGCCGGTATGCAAGGTGGCGATATTATTGAGCAAATCAATGGTGAGTATTTTACTTCTGATACAGATTTTATTGCAAGGCTATCTGAGCTAACGGAACAGCAAGTTGTTATTACTGTATTCCGTTCAGAACTTGACGAAAGTATCACCCTTGAGCCAATTACACTTTCAACAGAAGACATTGAACAACTCACTGCACCAAGAGCAGGTGTAATGGTTGTAGGTGTCTCTGCGAATACACCAGCCGATGGAAATCTGTTTGCTGGAGATTTAATTGTCGGCGTAAACGGTGAATTTTTAGATGAGCTAGGTGATCCGATTTCAATCCTGCAAGACGAAACATTATCGTTTGCAGGACAAGATTTAGTCCTTAACGTAATACAGGATAACGAAATTGTGGACGTTGTTCTCTCTCCACAGGCGAATCCACCACCCGGAGTAGGGCGCGTTGGTATAAGTATTAGAGAAGGATTTGCTGGCGGCGATAATGATTTTGTTTATATAGAGCCGCTTCCACTGTTTGAAACAGTCTCTAAGAATGTTGGAGAGTCGATTGATTATGGCATTGATCGCATTGCAGAGATATTTCAGCTGATTGCAGAGTTTCCATCACGTTTAGTACAAGGAACTACTGAACCTGGTGAAAATCGCCTTGTGAGTATTGTCGGCGTAAGCCAATTAGGTAGTCGTTTCCTTCAGGATAGTATTGAAGAAAATGAACCAGTTGTGTTCATCGAGTACATCGCGTTAATCAGCATTGCACTTGGCTTTACCAACTTATTACCAATTCCGGCGCTAGATGGCGGAAGAATACTCTTTGTACTGATCGAAATACTTAGAGGTAAGCCAATATCACCAGAGCGTGAAGGTATCATTCATTTTGTCGGGTTAATTTTTCTACTTTCCATTGGTGTCATTTTTATTTTTAATGACATCCTTAACCCAGTTACCAATCTGTTGCCCTAAGGAGTAACTACAATGACCGATATTAATGTTTCGGAAGAATTAGAGGTACTGAATAGTAAACGCCCTACATTGAGTGATACGTTGAATTCACTTGTTGATTTCAGAGATCAAGATAAGGGTCTTGGTCAGCCAATTCTATATGGGCTTTCAGCTCTAACATCGCGCGAAGTTGAGCAACTTAAACCTGTGTGGGAAACATTCAAAGCCTATCAGCGTCGTCGTGTATTGCGCGAATTAGTTAGCCTGAGCGAAACTGACTTTGAGATGGATTATCGCGCAATTGGTCTTTTCGGCATACAGGACAAAGATCCGCGTGTGCGGGTTTCTGCGATTGAAGTTTTATGGGAAGACGAATCGCTTGAACTTCTTAGTGAACTGATACGATTAATCCAGAATGATGACAATTCTGATGTGCGAGCGGCTGCACTTTCAGGCTTAGGACGTTATATTCTTCTGGGCGAACTAGGCGAATTGCCTAATGACGACTTTGATCGTGCACAGAATGTAGTGATTGATGTTCTCAATGAAGCAAAAGCAATACCATCCGTAAAACGCCGTGCATTAGAAGCAATTGCAAATTGTAGTAATCGCGTAGTGCCGAAACACATTACAGAGGCATATGAAAACGGAATACATGAATTAAAAGTGAGCGCTGTATTTGCAATGGGACGCACCTGTGATGAACGGTGGAGTGATATTATTCTCGACGAGTTAGACTCGTTGGAGCCTGAAATTCGTTATGAGGCTGTTCGTGCAAGTGGTGAGTTAGAATTAGAAGAGGCTGTTCACAAAATCGCCCGTCTTGCTATTGAAGATGAGGATCGTGAGATCAAAGAGGCTGCAATCTGGTCATTAGGAGAGACTGGCGGGCGGGAAGCACTACGTGTGCTTGAGGCACTTTTAGAATCTGCCGAAGAAGCAGATGATATTGAGCTAACTGAAGCACTCGAAGATGCAATTGGAAACGCATCTTTGGTAATGGGTGAAGCGTTCACATTCCCGATAGACAATAGTGATTACGGCGAATCTGACTAAACACTTAAGGCGACAGATAGGTTCAAGTCTATCTGTCGCCTTTAACGATATGCTAGCTATTTTTAAACATACTTTGCATTTTCATTGCCATGCTCATATCGCCTTGGATCTTAATTTTACCACTCATAAAGGCTTGCATAGGGTTGAGTTGTCCAGTAGCCACATTATAATAGTCATCGGAAGATGCCTTCAGAGTCATATTTGGGTTTTCGTGGATGCCTTCTGTTTTTGTAATCTCTCCATCATTGATCTCAAGATAGAATTGACCACCATCATCACCACTCAAATCAAATTGCAGAATAGCATCCAAACCTTGAGCTTTTTCTGCTACGAAACCCTCAACCATCATATTGCCAATTTCATTGCTTGTAGGCATAATTTGCTCCTGTATATATAATTTATTCGACAGTTAATCATACAATTGCTAGTATACAGGTAAAAGAACCTGCTCCCAAGCCTCTTTGGAGAAAAAATGATTAGAACACGTTTATTGTTATTACTTGCTTGTCTAGGCTTTATTTTCGCCTCAGATTCTGTATATTTCACTCTTGCCCAACAAGATGACCCGTTGATAGAGGTTCCGGGCACAATTGCCTTTATCGGTAGCGATTTTAATGTTTATTCTATTGATGGTCACAATAGAAATACTGCGATGTTGACAGAAGATGGAAATCAACTGCAAAGACGCTATCAATGGCCCACCTGGTCACGGCAAGGCGAACTTGCATATTTTTGTTGCCAGGGACAAATCGGTTTAGAGATTCTTTATTCCCCAGATGGAATTACAAGCGGTACAATTGCCTACGAGAGTATTGGAGAAGCATTTACTTATGCAGGATGGTCTCCAACAGCATGTTCTGATACTGAGACCTGTTATGACCTTGCGGTGCTCATCAGTGATCTCTCAAATGGTCGATTTGATGTTAGACTAATCAATCCACGTGCGGAAGATAATTCGATTTTCATCGATAGTGGTGCACCATTTTACTTTAGTTGGAGTCCAGATCGCCAAAATTTATTGCTTTTTCGAAATGAACAAAGCATTGAGATATTCAGTGTGCAAGATCAAAGTGTGGTTGACATTGATGTAGTTCCGGGGATATTTCCTGCACCACAATGGTCACCCATTGATGATCGTTTATTGATTGGCGTGGCAAATTCTGAAACACAGTCCACCGACATTGCTGTGATCGCGAATAGCGAGATTCAGACAGTAGTCACAGATTTAAACGGGCAGGTGCTCTTTAATTGGTCGCCAGATGGTAACTATGTGGCGTATACTACGATTTCGCAAAATAGTGCCGATTTACTTCGTGTTGTAGACGCTGTAAGTGGTGAAATCGTAGCACAGACCAATTTTGATGACACTTTTGCATTTTTCTGGTCGCCAAATAGCCAGCATATCGCCTATATCACATCAAGTGTTCCACAAGGTTCATTTAGCGCTAAGAGACAGCAAAATCCGGGCATTGCATGGGGGGTATTAGATGTCGAGACAAACACGAATCGACGCTATGGTGCATTCTTTCCCACTCAGGAAATGGTATACATGTTGAGTTTCTTTACTCAATTTGCACAAAGTCATAGTATTTGGTCGCCTGATAGTACGCATATTGTCTTTACAGAGTTGTTAGAAAACAACGAACCTAATATCAATATTCTCAACATGATGCGACAGAATAGTGTGCCACTATCCATTGCACAGGGTTATCTTGCTATCTGGAGTTATGAATAAATAATCATGTGGTTTCGATTAATTCGAAGATGTTTGTATTGTTTATTGCTGTTTGTCGCAGTAAGTTGTTCTGATTCAGATGAACCACGCATTGTATATATAACAGCTACGCCGGCAGACAATGCGCCGGTGGGTGTTCCCTTAGTGCCAACTGCAATTCCTTCACCCATCACAGCAAATGATCCTGTGGTAATCACAAATCCAACTGTTAATCCACCACGTCTTCTTTCCGCACCACTAGAGACTGTCGACGAACATATCGTACAAGCGGGCGATACGCTAAGCGGTATCGCATTAAGCTATGGTGTATCAGTGAATGCCATCTTAGCAGTTAATGAAATCATAAATCCAGATACGTTATTTGTAGGACAACAGATAAGACTACCTGCTGAACCTACCGAAACGACCCCCGCACTTAAGATACTTTCTGATGCACGTCTTATTAGAGCGCCAGGTAGCCGTGATTTTGACATTGCGGGCTTCATTCAATCCCAGAGTGGCTACATTCGTCAAGCAACCGACGAAGTTACGACAAGGCTTTCAGATGGTAGTGAACAAGTTGATATATCTAACGCCGCTCAAATTATTGAACGTGTTTCTCTCAATTTTAGTGTTGATCCGCGTTTACTGCTGGCATTATTAGAACATCGTGCAGGATGGTTAAGCCAAACTCAATTACCAATTACACTAATAACTCATCCCCTAATATCGGAAAATAATTCTGGGAGTATTGATCGCAGTGGCTTATACCGTCAACTCAATTGGGCTGCGAATATATTGAACTTTGGTTATTATGGCTGGCAAATCCGTGGGTGGACAACTCTAGAATTCCCAAGTGGAATAAGACTCCGCTATGATGAAGGATTAAATGCTGGAACCGTTGGTGTTTACTACTTCCTGAGCTTGTTTAATGAATATGAAGTGTGGTTGAGAGAGATTGCTCAGAATGGATTTCTTGCAACTTACGTATCGTTGTTTGGTGATCCTTTTACTGATGTTATCGACCCTGTTGTGCCTCTAAATTTGGCACAACCTGAGCTTACATTTCCGTTTGCGTCAGGTGAAACATGGTTTTTTACAGGTGGAGCACATGGAGGGTGGGGGAGTGGTAGTGCATGGTCTGCAATAGATTTTGCTCCGCCCGATGACCCACCAGAAGGTGTATTTTGTTACACGTCTAACTATTGGGCAAGAGCAGTTGCTCCCGGTTTGATTGTGCGTAGCGGTAATGGATCGGTAGTATTAGACTTGGATGGTGACGGCGACGAAAGCACAGGATGGGTAATACTTTATCTACACATTGCAGAAGCAGATCGAATTCAAGAGGGAACATATGCGAATATCGGTGATACAATTGGACGTCCGGCATGTGCTGGTGGTTTTTCGTCAGCTACGCATATGCACATTGCTCGACGCTTTAACGGCGAATGGATTCCAGCAGATTGCCAGCGATGCTCTCAACAAATTTCGCGTCCCACATTCACCATGAGTGGGTGGGAAGTCGTTGCGTTACTCAACCAAGAATATCAGGGATATTTGGATAAGGCTGGTGATCGTCGCATAGCAGAACAGGGGCGTTTAACGACTGAAAACCGTGTTACGTGGTAATTTGGATAGAAGGTTATAAGTTTTGAGAATTAATCAGAGATATACTCTATTTATATCAGTGGGATTGCTATTACTGATCATAGTTCTTGGATATTTTACTTTCTCTCAATCGAAAGTATTCGCCACAAACAACGATGATTGGTGGATTGACGTTGCTCAAGCAATTAGTCCCACATCAATTCCTGTGATCTTACCAACGCCCACACCAATTGCAACTGAAGGTGTGTTATTTACCCCAACACCCACATTTACCCCAACATCTGAAGGTCCTTTACAGTTACAAGTTCTAGGCGACACACCTGTCAATGTGCGTGCACAGGCAGATATTAATTCAGAGCAACTAGGTACAATTCGACCTGAGGAAACTTACACAGTTATTGGACGACTTTTCTTGTGGTACCAGATTGTTTTTGATTCGTCGCCAAGTGGTAGAGGCTGGGTATTTGGTGACCTTGTAGAAATTCTCGGTGATGAGGCTGAAGTGCCTGATTTAAGTGTGGCAACACGGGTTCCTGCTAATAATACTGTGGATTCGGGGAGCAATACTGATAATATCAACCCTTCATCAGAAATTGGGCTTACCGCTACAGCTAATGCCAGAATAATTGAACCACCAATTAGCAATAATGGTAGCTCCAGTACCGGAGATCAAAATGTGGGTGGAGCGTTACCTACTTATACATATCCACCTAATCTACCAAGTTTCATACCCTCATCTATCGTAGAATCAGAAGAAGCAACTCTAATCCCAGAAAATGATTCACCACAATTAGGCGGAGATTCTGGTGGAGTTGCTCCAATATTACCAATTGTTATTTTAGGTTTAGCAGGGCTGATCGGAATGCTCATCAGTTCATTTAGACGATGAGATTAGTAGCTACTGCAAGTGCCACAGCCACCTTCGTCTGAAAATGTGCCAGATTCTTGTTCTTGGCTTGATTTGAATGATTTACCACAGCCACAACCGCCCGCTGAATTAGGATTATCAATGCGGAAACCACCGCCAACAAGACTATCCACAAAGTCAATAGTTGAGCCTTCAAGGTACATTAAACTGGTAGGATCAACGAGAAGACGCACATCATCAACTGAGACTTCACGATCATGCTCTTGAGCTTCTTCTTCAAAAGCCATACCATATTGCATACCCGAACAACCGCCACCTGTGACAAATACTCGTAATGCATGATTTGGAATTTCACGTTGTTCTAGCAACATTTTGATGGTGCTGACAGCCGTATCAGTCACCGCAAGAATTGGTGTCTGCTCGATTTTGTCGACTTGAATTTTTTCTGGCTCAATAACAGTCATTTGTTAACTATTCCTTTACATATCGAAGTGCGATTAGTTTAACATGCTTTATGGTACTCGGTCAATTAAAAAGATCACTTTCTGAAAAATTATTGCGTTGGTATCAAGTATGCACATGATGTGTCCCCATCGGAGATGCGAGATACTAACCGAGGCACGATACCAAGCATGGATGAGATAAATCGCATGTCCATTTGGCAAAGTGCATCATTTGTTTTTGCAATTTCGTGATATGGACAATTACACGTCTTTAATATAAAACCATTGTCGATTTCTTCTACAGATGCATTATAGCCATGATCGTTGAGGTATTTGACTACTTTTCCGATTTTCTCATTCAGCGGACAATCTTCGATTTGTGCATCGCTCGCCATATCTTCAGCAACACCTTCAAGGATGACATTAACTTCGCTTGGCGGCAAATGAGATTTTATACGATTGAATAAACCAGAAGCAAGTTGTTGATAATTACTGGGAAAATACTCATGTGCTTGATCTGTTAGTTCATATACGTGTTGGGGTCGACCAGGGGTACTACGATGGAGCAATTGAGGTGGCGTAATCAAATTTTCATTCTGGAGAATGTTTAAGTGATGGCGCACGGTAACTGCCGTAATTTTATCACCTCGTCGTTTTCGAAGTTCATCAACAATACCATCAACGGTTGATTGCCCAATATCACGTAAAATTTCTAAAATATATTGACGTGTTTCTTGCATATTATTGCCAGCAATATTTTGTAAGATGAACATCAGCAAAAGTCTATCACCTTTGACTTTGTATTGTCAAATTCGTAGATGATCAACTAACACTAGTTTATTCTAATCCAAACAGGTAGATTTAGAATATTCGCATTATGATGACATAGTAGGGGAGTAAAAGCATTGGCTAAGGATCGCATTGCATTCCAAGGGGTACATGGCGCATATTCGGAGCAGGCAATCCGACAACACTTTGGCGATCGGGTCGATGTACATCCCTGTCCAACACTAAACGATCTGTTTACATCCATTCAATCTCGCGAAGTAAAGTTTGGCATGCTACCAGTAGAGAACGCACTTGCCGGTGCAGTTAGCCAAGCATACGAGTTGCTTATGGATTTTGATTTTAGGATTCAAGCAGAAGTTATCTTACATGTTCATCATGCGCTTTTAGTTCCCAAGACCATAACAATGGAAAGTCTAAAGTTTGTAAGATCACATCCTCAAGCCCTTGCACAATGTAGTGGTTTCTTAAAACGTCATGGTATAGAAGGTATTCCAGCATATGATACTGCTGGCTCTGCGCGTGAAGTTTCAGAAAATGAAGTCAAAGATACGGGCGCAATTGCTAGTGAGTTAGCAGGAAAACTATATGGGCTGAATATTATTGAGCGGGAAATTGAAGATGTGCCATTTAATTACACGCGCTTTCTTCTTTTGGGTCATGAAGATCCAGATAAAGGCGAATACAACAAGACTTCGCTGGTCTTTGCAACACGAAACCGCCCATCTGCCTTATATGATTGTTTAGGCGAATTTGCCCGTGCCGGCATTAACCTGACGAAAATCGAGTCACGCCCTAGACGGAATCGCCCGTGGGAACCGGTATTTTATGTCGATTTTGAGGGGCACTGGCAAGATGCAAACTGTCAGGAAGCTCTAGCGCGTCTACTTCAAAAAGCATCTTTTGTAAAAATGTTTGGTTCATACCCTGCGGTAAAGTCTCAGACTGTTGGTATTTAGGAGAATTAATGTAATGCAGAAATTCAAAGTTGGCATACTTGGTGCAACAGGTGCAGTTGGTCAACGGTTTATTCAATTACTAGAAGGTCATCCATGGTTTGAGGTTGCAGAAGTCATTGCATCGCCACGGAGTGCGGGTCGTCCATATGGTGAAACAGTGAATTGGATATTAGATGGAAGTCCGCCGCAATCTGTTCGCAACCTAATAATAAAAGGGTTGACTGATTCATTTGAGTCACAGTTGATTTTTTCTGCATTACCTAAAGAAGCCGCAAAAGACCGTGAATTAGAACTTGCACATATCGGTCATATAATATGTACAAATGCCTCATCACACCGGATGGTTGCTGATGTGCCATTATTGTTACCTGAAGTAAATGCACAACACATTGATCTAATCAGCATTCAACGTCAACAACGTGGATGGTCTGGCGCGATAATCGCAAATTCTAACTGTACAACGATGCCTGTTGTTATGGCGCTTAAACCATTACAGCGGTTTGGTATTCGAAAAGTACATATGGTGAGCGAACAAGCAATTAGTGGAGCAGGACATCCGGGTGTAGCATCGTTAGATATTATGGACAATGTCATTCCGTATGTATCGGGCGATGAACACAAGATGGAAACCGAAACACAAAAAATGCTCGGAAACTTCAATGGTCAAGAAATAGAGTTTGCAGACTTGGTTGCTGGCGCTACCTGTACACGCGTGCCCGTAATTGATGGTCATCTTGTGAATATGTCAATTGAATTAGATGATAAACCATTATTAGACGACATTATAGTTGCTTGGACTTCATTCCAGGGTGATGATCCTATCCCAAATTTGCCGTCTGCCCCAAGACAACCTGTAATTTATCTAAACCAAATAGATCGCCCGCAAATTAGGCGTGATCGCAATGCAGGCAAAGGTATGTCTACGTCAATTGGACGACTACGCGAATGTCCTATTTTAGATTACAAGTTTGCCGCATTAACACACAACACCATACGCGGTGCGGCTGGTTGTAGCATATTGAATGCAGAGTTGTTAGCAATGCGCGGCTACTTTGACAACTTTACACCTAACATAGAGGAACTTGAGCAAGCAGTTGACAGAGTATGAAGTCACCACTAAACTGTTGACCGTTTTGATGATAATAGATTTCCGTAGCTTTAATCAAGGTTGCGGGTTGTAGTTGGTGGTACTTTTGGAGAGATAAACACGGTTCGGAGGGAACATATGAAAGTTTATATCGCCGGTATTGATGGATACCTTGGCTGGACATTGGCGCAATATTTAACTTCACGAGGTCATGATGTGGCAGGCTCAGATTTATTGCTACGTCGTGAATGGGTAGAAGAAATGAAAAGCAGTAGCGCCTTACCCGTGTATTCACCGGAAGAGCGTAAAGCGGCATTTAAAGAGAAGTATGGTAAAGACATAGACTTCAAGATAGGCGACTTGTGTGACTATGAGTTTGTCAAAAGTGAAGTTGAAGCTTTTCAACCAGATACCATTGTCCATCTAGGACAGGTTCCATCCGCTCCATATTCGATGATTGACCGCGATCATACAGTGTTTGTACAGACAAACAATGTTGTTAGTAATCTCAATTTACTCTGGGCAATGCGTGAAGTTGCGCCAGACGCTCATTTATTAAAGCTAGGTACCATGGGGGAGTATGGTACACCTAACATCGATATTCCTGAAGGGTTTTTCGAAGTAGAGTTTCGGGGTCGTAAGGATTATTTGCCATTCCCACGACAAGCCGCTAGCTTTTATCATCAAAGCAAGGTGCATGATTCAAACAATACTATGTATGCTTGCAAAATTTGGGGACTACGTGCAACCGATGTTATGCAAGGCGTTGTATTCGGGACTCAGATCGATGAAATGGGTGATGATCCACGGCTTCGTAGTCGTCTTGATTTCGACCAGGCTTTTGGTACAGCGATCAACCGTTTTTGTTGTCAGGCAGTTATTGGTCATCCATTAACGATCTTCGGTGCCGGTAAACAAAAACGTGGTTTCTTACCATTGCGAGATTCTGTACACTGCATGGCGTTAACTATCGAAAACCCACCTGCAGAGGGCGAATATCGAGTATTTAATCAATTTGAGGAGACTTACTCCATTGTTGAACTAGCCAATATGGTTCAAGAGGTAGGGAATGCGCTTGGCTTGAATGTGGAAATCTACGAATACGATAATCCACGTCATGAAGCCGCCGAGCATTACTTTAATCCAGACCGTCAACACTTGTTAGATATTGGTTACGAACCCTCACATGACGTTAAATCTGAAATGCGTATTATGATTAAGGATTTAATGGAAAACAAGTCGCGCATTATGGAAAAGAAAGAAATTCTGGTGCCAGATATTCGCTGGGATGGCACACGTCGTCGCTCGGAAGTCATAAGCAAAAAGACCGAATCGACCACGTAAACTTGTAAACACTTTGAAACTGATGAGTAAAGCGTAGGAACTATAGATTCTTGCGCTTTTTGTTTTATAATTTTAGCTGTCATACCTCAACACAGATTGATATGTCGAGTAATCTGATGATTAGTGCGACGCTACTTTTGATTATAGCGATCATCTTATTTTACCAATCGCTTCGGGTACTCCGAAAAGATGTTTTTTCTACTGATGTGGATGACTTGTCTCGATTGCATCGGTTCATTAGATTGTGTAGCAGTATTATAACCTTAATATTATGGTTTGTAGCAGGAATTATTGCTTTTGTAGCAAGTATTAGTGATTATGCGAGCTTTGTTATCTTAAATTTACAATGAAATAGGACTAGGGATATAGCATGATACAGTACATGCGATATGGTGACCTTTCACAACAAAAGCGTAAACAGATCATGCGTCGTGCGGAGCAAGATATAAGCGACTTGCTACCAACTGCACAAAAGATCATTGATGATGTGCGGAGCAGGGGAGACGAAGCTGTTGTTGAATATGCCCGCAAATTTGATGCAAAAGACTTTAGAATTTCTATGCTCAAAGCAAGTGCCGAAGATTTTAGGCATGCACGTGAAACTTTGGATCCAGCAATCATCAATGCAATCGAAAAAGCGCATGAGAACATAAAACAATTCCATGAAGAACAGATGCCAGAACAAATGTGGTTTACAGAGATTAAGCCGGGTATCATGGCAGGGGAGAAAATATCCCCGGTAACAAGTACCGGGTTATATGTTCCTCGGGGCAAAGGGTCATTTCCATCTGTAATGCTTATGTTGGCAACACCGGCAAAAGTCGCTGGGGTTCCTAGAATTGTAGTTGTGACTCCCTCTGCGCCAGACGGCAAGGTGGATGCCGCGTCACTTGTTGCCGCAGAGGTTTGTGGCGTAAGTGAAGTTTATGCTGTTGGTGGTATGCAATCAATTGTTGCCTTAGGTTATGGTACTGAAACAATTCCACGCGTAGACAAGATAATCGGTCCTGGTAGTAGCTACGTTTCTGCTGCAAAACGGTTGCTTTATGGCGTTGTTGATGTAGGGCTACCTGCTGGGCCAAGTGAATCAATTATTTTGGCTGATGAGCATGTTGATCCGCGCCTTGCTACGCTAGATTTACTTGTTGAGGCAGAGCATGGTCCAGAATCAGCGGCACTTCTCGTTACTCATAGCGAAACAGTTGCGAAACAGGCGCTAGAACTTCTGCCTGACTACATTTCTGAATTACCTGAGTGGAGACAGGAATTCATAAAAACTGTTTTATCTAACTATGGAGGTATACTGCTAACAGAAAGTCTCCAGCAATCGATAAATTTTGTAAACGACTATGCACCCGAACACCTTGAGGTATTAGTGAAAGATCCGTTTGTTTTACTTAATCGGATACATAATGCTGGCGAAATCCTGTTAGGCGAACTTACACCGATACCAACAGCAAATTACTGTTTAGGATTAAATGCAATTTTGCCTACGGGTGGGTTTGCGCGGAGCTTCTCCTCAGTAAGCGTATGGGATTTCCTGAAAAGAAGCGGGGTAGGGTATCTTTCGCGTGAAGGATATATGGAATTACAAAATACGGCGGCAACACTGGCTGATTACGAAGGTTTTCCTGCACATGCTATGGCAATCAGGAAGCGTAACGAAATTCTTGGGATAGAATGAGTCAATTACTCCAAAAGATACAACAATTACAATTTACGGAGCGGAACAAAGCCGAGGATTTGCTCCGTGAATTTATCCAGACGACATTTCCACTTAATGTCCAAACTGTAGATCTTCGTCCTCAAGCAGTGTCTCTAAATTCTTTCAACGGGTTTATCACGCTTGTTGATGGCAATCGCCTTTTCTTTAAGACCCACACTGAGGAAGACAATCAACTGGACGAATATTATAATGCGTCTATGTTGGCGGAAGCAGGGTATCCAGTGATTCAACCATTATATGGATCAACAAAAGCAGGACAACATTTATTGATCTACGAAGTTGTTGAAGCGCCGTCAGTTTTTGATGTGGCTTGGGATATTGAACAGGGTGACTCCAACCAAGATAAGTTGGGGTCACTCACTAAGGCTCAGAACACTGCAGATATAGACCTGTTTACATTATACCTAAATTCACTAGAAAACGTGTCAAACACCGCTTCTGCGCCTATCCATCAATTGTTTTACCACCGCTTAACACAGGGGCGTTGTACACGCTTCTATGGGGATTTTATTGATGCTGATGGTAAATCAATCAATCTCATGTCTGGGCAGATCTCTATGTCCGTAGTTGCCCATAAAACATGGTCAATTAACGGACAAATATATTCTGATACGTTGGGAACGATTGTAAAGAGAGCAATCAGATTATTGACACCCGATGTGTCTGGTATTTCGGTTATTGGGCATGGCGATGCACACAATGGTAATGTATTTCTTGAAAACGTCGCCAACAAACCAGAGCTTCTGTATTTTGACCCTGCTTTTGCTGGTCGACATCACCCACTTCTTGATTTAGCAAAACCACTATTTCATAATGTTTTCGCGATGTGGATGTATTATCCTGATGTTAAGAATCGGACGACAAATCTGATAATGCACCTAGGGCAAAATCAAATTACGGTAGAGTACAATTATGAATTGCCACCTGTGCGTCGGATGTTTTTGAAAAGTAAACTTGAGCATACGCTTGTTCCGTTACTTAAACACATTAGACAGAAGCATCTATTACGCGATGATTGGCGTGTATTTCTAAAGTCTGCGCTTTTCTGTTGTCCATTCTTGACTCTAAACCTGGCTGATAAAAACCGCTTTATGCCGAAAATTGCAACACTCGGGTTGGCAATGGCAATTGAGATGGGTGCAGAAAGCCATCAACGAAGAAGCCTTATCGATGAAACACTTGATGATGTCGAAGATGCACTCAAATGATAAATCAAGAAAATTCTTGTAGAATTTGACGATACGTATGGGATTCAGACATGTAAATTGCATCGACTGCTGAAGTAACGATCTGTTCACTGCCACTGGCTCTGAGGTAATTTACTGCATCAAATAGATTATGCTTCTCAACAATGATGGTAATGGCAAACCAATTTTCAGCATGTTCTGGGCTATAGATTGGTGAAATCGTCGGACCTTGCAAACCGACTGTAATTGGGTTTGCTGTCAGTTTATCACCCACATCTTTCATGTCTTGCCCACTCATATTTGCAGCAATTTGCGCGTACTTCCGTCCAATCATCGCAGAATCAATACGATCGAGAATGATTTCCAATAGCCTCAAATAATATGGATTATTCGCTATCACGGTGCGATTTCCTATTAAACATGCTTGAGAATCTAAAATTATTCCATCATTAAGTATTTTTAAATGGTTCTCTCTCAATGTTGTACCAGTTTGTGTGAGATCGACAACAAAATCTGCATAACCTATCGTTGGAGCCGCCTCAATTGCACCTTCTGCTTTAACTATATTAAAATAGTGAATACCATTACGATGTAAGAACGCTCTTGTCAGATTAGGATATGTCGTTGCAATTCGTATATTACGTTGTTTCTTTTCACGAAAATCCAGTGAAACATCAAGTAAATCGGGTAATGTGGTAACATCTATCCATGTTTCTGGTACAGCTACAATTAGTTGACAGTGTCCATAACCAAGTCGATCATGTATGACCACTAATTCCTCGTGTGGATTTTCTTTCACAATATCATAACCTGTGATACCTAGTTGCGCCGTTCCGTCGGAAACTTTATAAACAATATCTTTAACACGTTGAAATAGTATGTCTACATCATCTAATGAAGGAAGAGACCCAACATACTGTCGCGCATTAGGTTTGTGCACTTTTAATCCAGCAACTCTCAAAAAATTGTATGTTGGATCAGCAATAGCACCTTTACTAGGTAAGGCAAAAGTCAGTTTATTGTCTGGCATTTTGTTTTATCTTTTCTACTAAAGTGTGTATATTCTCAAAGGAATATTTGTTTTCTGACCATTTAGCTTCATTTTCAGATGTAACGGTCACCGATCTTTCACCTAATTCAGTTGAGATCGTTGTAATTGCAAGATCATATGACCTCAATGCATTTGCCCAGAGCAATACTTGTAATTCATCTTCGCCGGTGATATTTATCATAGGGAAATTACTCTGTTGATTTGTGATTAGGTTGATAATGTTATTTGCGTAATATGCAAATCCAATCGCAGGTAAGGCTTGTCCATCACTCACAAGGCTCACCAGCTCATCATAGCGACCTCCACCGGCAAGTGTATTATCATTACTGTCCGTAACTTCGAAAACGATCCCTGTGTAGTAATTCCAATCACGAGCAAGATCCGGCTGAATGGTAATATGTTCTGAAGGAATATCTAGAGCTTGTAATAAGTCAACAGTATGCCGCCAATTATCCAATACTGATTGAAGCTCCTCATCTACGATCATCTCGTCAAGAATCGCAAATGCAGGATCAACATCATCGGCTAAGTTAATCCACTGAATAATAAAATCGATTATTCGCTCGATCTGTGAAATTTGTGAGGCTTGCTTACGTTTTCTGATAATACGGTTGGCAATATCTTCATATGTTCTGCCACCCATTGTTTGCGAACGACTTCCAGACATAGCAAGAGTGCTGAGCATTTCAAATGCAGATTGTTCGCTACTGTGATTCAGAAATTCACCTGATGCATTGGACATGGTGTCACTTCTGCCAATGTAGGCATCCAATAGTTGCCACATCTCGTCTTTGCTCTGCGTTTTCAAGATATGACGATTATTTAAAATAAATCTCTCTGTTCGGGCATCAACATCAAATTGCTTTAAAGCGGCACGCAGTAACCCAACATGTCCGATCTTTATTTTGATGTTCGATATTCCTTGAGCTTCAATACCCTTTATCGCCATAGCAATGATTTCAGCATCAACAAGTGAACCGTTTGCACCGATTAACTCAGCACCAATACTATATTGTTGATAATCTCTTGTAGCTTCATGACGATTGTCTTGATTAAGGAAAATCGGACTATGAAATTGCCAGCGCGCTATTTGTGGTCTTGCATTTTGGTCGGATAAGAAGTTATCAGCATATTTTAACGCCGCTGATGCCGTAAACTCTGGGCGCAATGCCCAGTGTCTACCAAAGCGCTCAAATGTAAATAGTTTCTCTATTGCTTGATCACCCGCACGCGTCAAAAACAGATCGGACTGATCGATTATGGGTAGATCTATAGTTTGAAATCCATATCGCATCATATGTTTTTCAAGTTGGAGTGAAAGATGGTGCATCTGCGATTGTGAAATGTGATTACTCATAAACTGATATCACCGTCGAATTCCTAAAAATAAGTCGTTGACCATGATAGCGTTATTTACTGCAATGACAATAGGCAAAGAAAATGCCCGATCTGATGATAATCGGGCATTTTCTGTTCACTGGTCACGATAATGGCGATCGTTTTAATTACTATATTGAGGTCAAGAGGCACTAGGTAAAGACTGCCGTTCAAGATATCGTTGTGGATCATAAGGTTGTCCTGTTTTGAGCACAGCA
>DAOTXB010000718.1:0-3258 GCA_034435575.1 Anaerolineae bacterium | reverse complement strand
CGCTTGTTCCATCTCGGCGGCGGATTCTTCGATGATACCCGGCATGATGCGCAGCCCAAAGAGGACGAAGCCGTTGAGGATCGCCAGCCAGATGATTGATTGCATCCACCAGCGGCGGGTGCCCCACCACTTACGACCTTCACGGGCGAATAGGTTGTTAAAACCGGTCAGTTGACCAGTTGTTTGTTTAGCTTGAAGTACTGTCATGAGTTGTGTTTCCCTTCTGTAAAGCAGTATGTGACGGTATGAGGGCTAGCCCGGCACCAAGTGCGGCTAGGAAACCACCAATCAATTGTTGTTGATCAAAGCGATCCACATATTTCTGATATAGTGGTGGTCCCATACGTTCATAGCCGAGAAATGTTGTGTCATTCAGGATATATTGGTTGGTTGTCGCATCCAGAAAAATAAGTAACCCAATTGCCAACAGGCTACCACCGATTAAACGCAAAATCAGATTTTTCGTCATCATCATGCCTCCATCATCTGCATAAATACATCTTCAAGTTCATAGGATTCTGGTCTGTATTCCAGTACCTGAATACTCTTATCCATAAGTAGCATCCGTAATAAATCACTATTAGCTTTCGTTGTATCATTTATACCTATACGCCAATGTGTTGCATCATTCGCACGGCTAATATATAGATCATTCACCCAGGGTAGCTGAGCAATCTTTGCTTTTGCTGTCTCAACATCACCGGTGAGCTTTATGTGATAGACAGCCCCGTCTTCGGATTGCAATAAGGTTGTAATCGGTCCCTGCGCTACTAATTCACCATGATTCAGAATAACAACGCGATCACTGACTCGTTGTACATCATCAAGAATATGTGTGGAATAAAAAATTGTCGTTTTCTCGCGCAGTCGCTCCATGATGTTAAGCACATCTCGTCGCCCCATCGGGTCGAGCGCAGCGGCTGGTTCGTCAAGAATCAACAACTCGGGTTCATTAATTTGCGCTTGTGCTATACCTAGTCTTTGTATCTCCCCACCAGAGAAACCATGCACCGAACGGTCAGCTTTGTCACTAAGCCCAACAAGTTCTAATGAGTCCTCGACATGTTTTTCAATTGCTTCGGATGATCCATGCAAAAAGAATTTTGCGACAAAGCGTAACGTCTGACGTGCAGTCATCGTCTCATCGAAACGTGGTTGTTGAGCTAGATAGCCTACACGTTGCCGGATCGCTTGACTTTCATGCACAATATCTTGACCAAAGATTGAACCGCTACCAGAAGTCGGGTGAATTAAACCTAACAGCAACTTAATAGTAGTGCTCTTGCCCGCTCCGTTTGGTCCTAAAAAGCCAACAATTGAGTGTGCAGGGATCTCTAAATTCAGGTTTTTCAACACCTGAATACCTTTGTAACTTTTTGCTAATTCATTCGTTTTAATAATGATCTCACTCATGTTTTCCTCTTAGCGTTTCAGCATTACGTTTATACGCAGATTATCAGGCATTGAGGTTGAATACATCCGACATTTAGCTAGATATCTAACTGGTCAAACGACTAGCCTCATGACTGTTCTCAAGTAGGATGTTACCTGAATCGTTTTATGCAACACTAAAAGCACATCAATTGAAGTAGAAGGTCAATAATTGATGGTAATTACTGTGTTTCGGTACGTTTTATCTTGTTACTGACTATGTCGATGCACATTTCCTTGATTTTGATATAGCGTCATGGAGGTAGAAAATGATTTGCCCGGTAAATTGGTCATATTGTCTCGTTCGACAGTATGAGTTGAAGAGACAAGCAGAACATTATCGTCTATTTTGTAAAGTTCGTCGATCCAAACAGGTAGCGAAAAAAATCCACAATGAAGTTGAGTTAAATGACTATGGCTGAGTCTATAGGCACTCAAACCGCATATTTATGAGCGGGGATATCCACCATTCGTAATCGCGCGATTTAACATTTTCTATTCAACGAAGTGATGATTTATAAAGGACACAAAATATATGAAACTGTCAGCCTTAGACTATTATCGAACAAATACCTTAGGCAATGATTTTACATATGAAGATGTGTTGTTGGGTAAAATCATCAAGCTAAATCCAGCATTAATTACTCTTGTTGATGGTCGTAATATGGAACAATCCATCACTAAACTACAGGCACTCGTTCAATCACAAGTCAGACTTTTGCTGGAACATGACATACGTACATTTCACGTTGATATTAACTTTGCTGATTATGGCGGATTTGGTAGTTCGACACCGTGTATGACTCAAGCAATATTTACACCGGATTGGATTGCATACCTGACTGATATTGCGAATGGGTATGATGCATTCATCAATGTACATTTGTTAACTGATAGTGTTGAGCAACATCTAGCCGATTATATAGACTGTGGTGTTGGTGCTTTCTGCTTTTAGTTAGATGCTGTATCTGAACAATCAACCTTACAGAACATAGTAAACATGATCCACAAAATGGGCGCGGCTGTTAGCCCTGTCATAGAAACGTTAGGAACGACAACGCGTCCGACTTCGACACCCTCGGCAGTCTATAAATTGCTTAAACTATACTTTTTGATATTGATATGCTCACTTTTCAGTCTGCACCTACTGCGGCACGGTCTAATCAGCCGAATTCAGTGTTTGGTTTTGAGCATGTTGAAGCCTATTTGGAACCACTTCAATCTGATTTTACAGGAAGTATTCAGCTCCAGGGAGGCATTACGACACAAACTGTTGTTCAGGCAATACAGTTAGGTGCTGAATTCCTGGTATTGGGAACACAAATTTTCCGCAGTGATTGTCAGCCCTATGAGGTTATCGATACTCTACTAAGACAAATAGCTGATGACAAATCTTGCCTTCAGCCAGGCGATGATTGCTCAAACGACCAAGTGATTGGCTGATCGTAAGCCGGATAATCTAGGGGGCGTACTCTCAAAAAAAATCATGCAATCCGTAATTGAGGCAAGAATCAGCTTGGTCTAGCTGGTAAAATGGAGTGTCTGACTTACTGCTGGAAAAGGAAAAGAGATGCGTTGGTTTTGTGTGTGGCAGGTCGTTTCAACGCTGATTGATCTTATCAGGTTAGGGCGAAGATCGGAAAGCGATAAGGACTTAGAAATCTTATTGTTGCGTCGCCAACTAGCGATCTACAACCGCAAACAGGTACTGCATACGAGAATCGTTGATAATTCGCGGTGTGCTTGCGCGTACGCCGGAGTGCGCTGAAGTCGCTGGTTAATCCGGGAAATCGGTCAGGAGGGGTGTAGAAGGATCACGCCTGCTGT
>DAOTXB010000717.1:0-2281 GCA_034435575.1 Anaerolineae bacterium | reverse complement strand
CACGAGTCATGTCCATTACGATTAATGACTTCAACAATTGCCTGATTAATGTCATCTGCCGAGAAATCAATCGCAATGCGTGCAATTTTGCAACCGTTCAACATGCGTGTTGTATGATCTTGTAACCGAAATACAGCGGGACCATCTGGTGTTGTATAAGCGCGAATACCTTCAAACACGCTTGAGCCATAATGTAATGCATGTGAAGTAACATGCACGGTAGCATCTTCCCATTTTACAAATTCACCGTTGCGCCAGATCCACTCAGATGGCATAGGGTTGTCCTCTCAAAATCGTTCACTCTGCCTAGGTAAAAAAAAACCCCCTCTTGGGGGGTATTATTGACATTTGCTGTATCGCAATCAACCGCCCAAGCGCCTAAAACCCGCCACTAATAAGGACGAGTACAAGTACTACAATAATGAGGCTAATGTTGATACGAATTGTTGCAGGCATTCTTAAGGGCATAACCATAATTCCTGTCAGCAAGTTATGGAATAGAGTAACGAGCTTTGTGTGTGAAGTCAAGCAAATAACAATAATTGGTCGCTAATGGTGAAATTTCATACATGTTGACCGTTTTTCGTTGTGCATATATAACAACAGGTTACAATAGCTTCGCCTTATAGGGTCAACTTTGCAAGTTCAATCTGTTGTTTGATTGCCTCGGGAGCTGTGCCGCCGATAGCTACCCGTTTCATCACTGATTTGGAAAAGTCGAAGACATCCAGCACATCGTCATCAAATAAGTTAGATAGCTTGCGATAGTCGTCAATGCTTAATGCTGACATTGAAACACCGTTTTGATTAGCGAGTTTTACTACCCTGCCAGAAACGTGATGCGCTTCTCGAAATGGCATTCCCTTTCGCACTAGGTAGTCAGCCAAATCGGTAGCGAGCATATCCTGACTCAGCGCATTCAGCATATTATCTGTATCGAAATTTAATGTACCTACAACGGCAGTGATCACCGGTAACAACTTATTAAGGTTATCTACAGCGTCAAATAGTGCCTCTTTGTCTTCTTGCAGATCTTTATTATAACCACTGGGTAAGCCTTTAAGTGTCGTCAAAATTGCGGTTACATAGCCGATCAAGCGCCCTGCCTTGCCACGCGTCAATTCCATCGGGTCAGCATTACGCTTTTGTGGCATTAAACTTGACCCTGTACTATAACGATCATTGAGCGTAATAAAACCAAATGCGGGGTTTGAATACAGAATGACATCTTCAGCCAATTTGCTCAAGTGTGTACTCATAAGGGCAAACGCAAATAGTGTTTCCGCGACAAAATCACGATCACTTACTGCATCAAGGCTATTTTGACTATGCGAAGCAAAGCCAAGATCACGTGCAAGATTTTCTCGATTAATCGCAAAAGGATTACCCGAAAGTGCGCCAGAACCCAACGGCATCACCGAAGTTCGGCGCTTTGCATCAGCTAAACGATCACGGTCACGGTTTAACATCCAAAAGAAGCTCATCAGCCAGTGCGCTGTGCTGATAGGCTGGGCGGGTTGGAGATGGGTATAACCGGGCATCAACGTTTCGATATGTTGCTCTGCCTGCGCGATAAATGCGCGTTGAAGATCAGCGATTTGTGAGTCAATATTATCAATTGTCGCCATTACCCACAGACGAAAATCTGTCGCCACTTGATCGTTTCTGCTTCGACCCGTGTGTAACTTTCCACCAACATCGCCGACCAGCTCAGTTAAGCGTCTCTCCACTGCGGTATGAATGTCTTCATCACCGTCTGCAAAGATAAATGACCCATTCTCAAATTCATCACGCACTTTAGATAAACCATCAATAATGATCTCTACTTCATCCGCAGTCAACACACCTCCGTCAGCGATTGCACGTGCATAAGCAATGCTTCCAGCAATATCTTGACGATAGAATCGTTGATCGAAGCCGATGCTGTCGTTTAATGATCGTAAATCGTCATCTGTTGGTTCAGAGAATCGCCCGCCCCACAATGCCATATCGTTATCCTTGGTTAATCGCGCTTAAATTTACTGTAATCTGGTTGACGATACCGACTCTGTTTACCACCGTCAATGTCGAGTAATGCCTCAACCTTAAGCGGTAGACCAAACAACTTGATAAAGCCTTCCGCATCTTTCTGATTGTAAACATCTTCTTCGCCAAAGGACGCATAGTCCTCGCGATATAAGCTAAAGTTACTCTCGCGCCCGACAATGATCACATTCCCTTTATAGAGTTTGATCCGAACGGTTCCCGTAACCGGCTCCTGAGTCACCGTGATAAAAGCATC
>DAOTXB010000716.1:0-2206 GCA_034435575.1 Anaerolineae bacterium | reverse complement strand
TTCATCTTAGAAGACATCTCCTTTGAATTACACGCAGGCGAGATTCTCGGGCTATACGGGTTGATGGGCGCGGGACGCACCGAGGTTTTCGAGTGTTTGATGGGCTTACATCCCCACGCTAGCGGAAAAATCATTCTTGACGGTAAGCCAGTAAAAGCGAACAGTGTACGCGGGCGTATTGAGCAAGGATTTATGCTTGTGCCGGAAGACCGCCAGCGCGAGGGGCTTATACAAACGCTCTCCGTCCATAACAACATGCTTCTCGCTAGTTTACGCCAATATTTCAATCGTTTTATGCTTATCCGCCAACGTGAAAGAAACGCGGTAAAACGTTATGTTGGTGAGCTGTCCATTAAAGTGACCAATACAGAAAATCCCATCAGCTCTCTGAGTGGGGGCAATCAACAAAAGGTTGTGGTAGGCAAAGCACTACTCACCAATCCTCGCGTGTTATTGCTCGATGAACCGACACGCGGCGTAGACGTAGGCGCAAAGCAGGAAATTTTTGACATTGTAGTTCAATTAGCACAACAGGGATTAGGCATCATCTTTGTATCGACTGAACTTAAAGAAGTGCTTGCAATTTCTGATCGTATTATTGTCATGTCTAAAGGGCATATCACACGCGAATTTCAACATGATGAAGCCACCGAGCAGGCACTTGTAGAAGCCTCTGCCATCGGCCACGGTGCGACAACATCAGACGGTATAGGAGCATGACCATGCAAAACGTGCAGTCAACATCTGCAACAGCAGAATCAGTTTTAAATGAGCAACAGGGGGGAACACTCGTCTTTGTAGGCAAAATTCTAGTCAGCCTACGGGCATTCATCGCCTTGTTTTTATTGTTAGGATTTTTTGCGGCGATCAATGACTCATTTCTTGCCTCCGGTAATTTGATTATTCTGACGAAACAAGTCGCCATCAATGCGATTCTTGGCATCGGGATGACATTTGTAATCCTGACAGGGGGCATTGATCTCTCTGTGGGTTCAATTGTTGGTTTGGCGGGGATGGTCGCCGGAGCACTCATCAACGAGGGGCTAATCTTGCCCATTTTTGGCATTGTAGTGTATTTCAATGTCTGGATAGTCATGGTCATTACACTCATCGTCGGTATGCTAGTCGGGTTAGCAAACGGGATCATTATCACCCGCTTCAACGTTGCACCATTTATTGCTACATTGGGCATGTTATATATCGCCCGTGGTTTGGCTTTGCTCAGTGCTAATGGTTCGACCTTCCCGAACCTCGTTGGTGCACCTGAATTAGGCAACACGGGCTTTCCAGAATTGGGAAGCGGAACACTGCTTGATTTACCCTATTCGATCTGGATTATGATGGCGCTAACAATCGTCGCCATTTTTATCGCCAGTAAAACACCCTTCGGCAGACAAGTCTATGCCATTGGTGGTAACGAACGTGCGGCACGGCTTTCTGGTGTGCGTGTAAAACGGGTCACCCTATTAACCTATGTAATCTCTGGTTTTTGCTCGGCGATGGTTGGGCTAATTATTGCGTCACAATTGGTCGCGGCGCATCCGGCAACGGGCGACACCTTTGAGCTGAACGCTATCGCCGCTGTTGTCCTCGGCGGGACATCACTCGCGGGTGGGCGTGGCACGGTGTTCGGGACGATCATCGGTGCTTTTGTCATCGGTGTGCTACGCAATGGCATGGTGTTAGAGGGCTTAAGTTCATTTCTTCAAATTATCATTACAGGTATTGTCATCATTCTCGCTGTCGTCGTGGATCAACTTCAGGTTCGCTTACAACAGCGTAGTTGATTGAATAATGTAAGATCGTAACAGAGAAAGGATATGTTCACTGGATAATTTTTACATCATCATATTGAATAAATATTCATTAGTGCATAAATAAAGGAGCGTTAAATGAACCGTAAAAAACTATTTTCACTATGCTTACTCATGGTTTTAGTCTTCAGCTTAAGCGTTTTCTCGACTGTCGCTCAAGATGATATGGAAGATGTGCCGATGGGCAATGGCGAATTAATCGTCATTATCACCCCGTCACATGATAACCCGTTCTTCCAGGCAGAAGCCGACATCGCAGAAGCGCGTGCGGTTGAGCTGGGGTATGAAACCCTGGTGCTCGTCCACGATGATGACCCGAACCTGCAAGATCAGCACTTTGATGTCGCTATCTCTCAGGGCGCGGCGGCGATCATCCTTGATAATGCCGGTGC
>DAOTXB010000715.1:0-16235 GCA_034435575.1 Anaerolineae bacterium | reverse complement strand
GATTATTTTGTAGATCGTATTTATCATGCACTACGTAGTCGTGGCATACGCTCTGAACGGTATTGGGAAACAGAAGCGGATCAATATGACTATGCCCCTGCTGTACGCGTGATCTGTCAACAGGGTGAATTCACTGCCTCCACACGTAAAGATAAGGGTAACGTATTGCTGGATTCTGAACAGCATGAAGATGCGATTTTGCAAGAGATTCTTGATCGCATTGATCGTATGGGTGGACCAGCAACACTCAGTATCCCCTTTGATTAACGTATAAAATTGCTGGTTTTACGTTGCCTGTTCACCTTCACAGATGGTATGATTGGCAGAATATAATTAGCCACCGTCTTTTTTTCAGGATACTACATGAGCGAACGTGAAAATATATTGGTGACTCTGGCTGTACTGGGTGGTACAGGAAAGGAAGGGTCAGGTCTGGCGATGCGCTGGGCGATCAATGGCTATAAGGTTATCATCGGCTCACGCAATGCAGAACGCGCAGTAAGCCGTGCCACAGAACTAAACGAACAACTAGGTGGAGACTATCTCGAAGGGCAAGACAACGTAACCGCAACACAACGTGCAGATATTGTTGTGCTAAGCGTGCCCTATAGTGCCCATAAATCCACACTAGAAGGTGTGAAAGTGCATCTGTCCGGTAAAATTCTGGTTGATGTAACTGTGCCTTTGCAACCACCCGCGGTGCGTAAAGTGCATGTGCCAGACGGGTATTCTGCGGGCTTAGAAGCACAAACGATACTTGGTGATAATGTCCGCGTGGTATCTGCCTTCCAAAACGTCAGTGCAGTAAAGATTAAGCAGGTAGATACTGAAGTTGACTGTGATGTATTGATCTGTGGGGATGATGATGATGCGAAAAATCAGGTCATCGCTATGGTCAAAGCGGCGGGTATGCGTGGGCTTGATGCCGGTGGATTGGCGAATTCAGTCGCCACTGAAGCACTCACACCTGTGTTACTGTACATCAACAAGAAATATGGCGTTAAAGGTGCTGGCATTCAAATTACAGGGATCGAATGACGCAACAACAGGCGCATGCGCTCGAAATTAAAGCGTTGAACAATATCCCGCTGGTGCAGTCAGGCGATGATCTAGTTGAATTAATCATTGATGCATTGCAAAATGATTCCCTGAATTTGCGAGATGGCGATGCCTTGGTTATTTCGTCCAAGATCATTTCTAAATCAGAAGGGCGTGTTGTTGATCTCAAGACAGTTACGCCTTCTCAATCGGCAGTATCATTAGCGCAAGAAACTCGCAAAGATCCACGAATCGTAGAGTTGGTGTTGCAGGAAAGCACCATGGTTAGCCGTACCGCGCCCGGTGTGCTGGTCACACAGCATCGCCTAGGATTCATCAGCGCGAATGCAGGGATTGACCAATCAAACGTCGGGCATGATCCTGATTTGATCTTGTTGATGCCCGACAATCCTGATTTAAGTGCGGGCAAAATCCGCGATCGTCTTCATGAGCGCTTATCCGTACAGGTGGGGGTCATTATCAGCGATTCTCATGGGCGCCCATTCCGAATGGGCAATATCGGCGTGGCGATTGGTATTGCGGGTATGCCTGCCCTGGTAGACTTGCGCGGTCAACAAGATTTGTTTGGTCGGGAACTTAAGATTAGCCTGCAAGCCTACGGTGATCTGGTTGCTTCTGCGGCACATCTTGTCTGTGGAGAAGGGGACGAAGGACGACCCGTTGTCCTCGTTCGTGGACTGGACTATGAAGCGGTAACCGGAAGTGCTAGTGTGCTCAACCGTCCACCGGAACAGGATTTATACCGTTAGTATGTTGCAAAAAAAAACGACAGCCCATGAATTTGTAGAAATGCTCCGATCACGTCGATCTATTCGACGTTATACGAATTCCCCTGTGCCTAATACTCTGATAAACGAAATTCTGAATGCGACTATCTGGGCACCATCAGCGCATAACCGACAACCGTGGCGTTTTGCCGTGATTCAAACTGCTGTACAGAAAGATAGGCTGGCACGGTCAATGGGGGCACGTTTACAACATGATCTGGAAGCGGATAACGTACCAGAAGCGGTAATCGCGAAAGATGTAAATCGTTCGTATGATCGGATTACATCTGCTCCGGTTTTGATTGCCCTGTGTTTGTCAATGGTTGACATGGATAGTTACCCGGACAAGAAACGTTCACACAATGAATATATTATGGCGGTACAAAGCACCGCAATGGCGGGTCAGAA
Organism: Anaerolineae bacterium; assembly: GCA_034435575.1. Lineage (GTDB taxonomy): Bacteria > Chloroflexota > Anaerolineae > Aggregatilineales > Phototrophicaceae > JAVJSU01. Next base: position 14,001 of record DAOTXB010000715.1, on the reverse strand, counting down.
TCTATTGCTTGCCGCACATGCCTATGGGTTAGGCGCTTGCTGGATGTGTGCGCCACTATTTTGTCCTGATGTCGTGCAATCTGCACTGGACTTGCCGGAAGATTGGCAACCACAAGGTCTGATCACGATGGGGTATCCTGCTCAAGAACGCGAGAAATCTCGTCATCCACTGACGACGCGTGTGATCTGGCGATGAATGTGCATAAATGGCTTGCGGTTTTAGTTGGCGTATGGCTACTGTTGTTGTCTGCCTGTGGTGGACGGACAATCGGTGATGTTGAATTGGCTGATGAGCGTGATTCTGCACAGTCTGGGTCAATATCTCCGTTTCGTGAATTGTATCAGTTTCCCGGTAATATATCCGGTTTTGTCCCTGTTAATGGACGTTACATTCTTTCATCGCAGGAAGTTTGTTTAAATATTGAGCAAGGTGTGCTTGACCAAACACAAGAGTCTCCACTTGTGGTTACATTTGCGAACGAACGTTTAACGTTTGATGCTTTTGTACTAGAGGTTGATGACGAACTCGGGATAGACAGCTATTGTTTTAATCCTATTGTGGGAGAAGGGGTGTATACTATTGATATAGAATTAATCATCGACAACAATACTGAGTTGTATACGTTTAACTTCAACAGTAATTTGCCAGATCCATTTCGACTATTGCAGTATCCGAATGAATTTGTTGGTTTAACACTGATTACCAGTGAAGAACGCCAAACTTTACCGGATACATTGCCACCCTCGGTGCGGTTTCGCATAGATTCTAATGATATGTTGTGTATTCCAGTTGCCGAAGGTGATGTCGTCGGCGGCGAAATTGTGGATAATGTATCCATTTCGCTGAACGGACGGTTATTAGATACTTCACAATTGACATATTCATTTGATGGCAGTTTTGGTGAGTTTTGTTTAAACAATACACCTGACATAGGTGTGTATGATCTTTATATTCTAGTGAATGTGGTGGCATCCGTACCACCCACGCGCCTTGCTTTTCAGGGGGAATTTGTTGTTCTCGAAACAGAATAATATTGTCTTGTTTGTTGGTGGTGTTGGTGGGGCGAAACTTGCTTATGGGCTTTACCACACTGTTCCACACGATCACCTGACAATTATTGTCAATACTGGCGATGACTTCTGGCATTATGGGTTACGTATTTGTCCTGATATGGACACGGTTATGTATACCCTTGCTGATCTGGTAGATCGTGATAATGGGTGGGGTGTTGCGGATGATACGCGCCAGATGTTGGGTATGCTCCAACAATATGGTGAATCACCCTGGTTTGGTCTGGGTGATAAAGACCTTGCCACCCATTTACTGCGTAGTCAGGCGCTTCATGCTGGTAAAAGTCTAACGGAGATTAGCGGTCATCTAACAGCATCTTTACAAATTGGTTGTACAATATTGCCAATGACGGATACTTTTGTATCGACTATGGTTGACACGGTTGAATATGGAGAGATTGGTTTTCAAGAATATTTTGTGAAATATCGCTGGCAACCCACTGTAAAGGCATTGCGATTTAGTAATATTGACCAATCAACCATCACACCGGCAGTAAGATCAGCGATAGAAACTGCTGATACAATCATTATAGGTCCGTCGAATCCTTGGCTGTCTATTGATCCAATCATGCACATACCGGGGATGCAGACGCTGATACAAGGACGACATATACCGCGTTTGGCGGTTACACCGATTGTTGCCGGGGACGCGCTAAAAGGTCCTGCGGCGAAGTTAATGCAAGAATGGGGGTATGCGATCACTGCGAGTCGTGTCGCGAAACACTATACCTCGATAATTAACGGATTTGTTTATGATATTGCGGATGCTGACTTTGATCGAACTGATCTGCCGGAAAATCTGCGTATCAAAGCACTTGATACTGTAATGAACACTGATGAAAAGCGTCTTACGCTTGCGAGTCAGCTTCTTACATGGACGGAGGAACTCACTCAATGAGTATATGGGCTATCATTCCAGTTAAACCGTTGCGGTTGGCGAAAAGCCGCCTCTCCGAAATATTAACGCCCGAAGAACGCCAGGAATTTGCAGAGGCGATGTTACGCCATGTGCTTTCTGTTGTAAGCGAAGTGCCACAGATTATGGGCACACTTGTGATTAGCCGGGACAGCCATGCTCTTGCTCTGGCGCGAGATATGGGGGCTAAGACAGTACAGGAAAGTGGTGCACCAGAACTTAATGCCGCCTTGATGCGCGCAACGTCAATTATTGCTAGTTGGCGCAGTAGTGCAGTGCTGGTTTTACCCGCAGATTTACCGCTAATTCAGCCAAAAGATGTACGTAATATTATCTCTCAAGCGGATAATGATCGCACTATTGTGCTCGCCACAGACCGCAATAAAAATGGCACGAATGCGCTATTTATTCGTCCACCAGGGTTAATTAACTATGCCTATGGTGATGGTAGTTTTAAACGTCATGCAATGATGGCACGGGATGCTGGCGCTACAGTACACGTTGTTGAATCGCCAAGGCTGTTGCAGGATATTGATTTACCAGAAGATATTGAAAATTATTATCGCATGGTTCAGCAAGGCAAATATAACGACATTTTTCCAGAATTTTTGCGTTACTCAACCACCAATCGCCGTTTAGGGTAATGCTCTGTGGCGGATCGGGTTGGCTTATATCTACATGACTCCACCTCAATTCAGGAGTCTATAAAAATCGTACAAAAAGCGGAGCGTGAGGGACTATATGCCATTTGGCAAGCGGAACCCCGTCTTTCTCGCTCGGCAATTGTCATGCTCTCTTCGTTTGCTTCTACGACTAATCGTATCAAGTTAGGCACGGCGGTAATTAATATCTGGACGCGTAATGTGGCGACATTGAGCGCGTCATTTTTGAGTCTGGATGAGCTTGCCCCAGACCGGATTATGTTGGGTCTAGGCGCATGGTACGACCCACTTGCCTCACAGGTGGGTGTTAGCCGAAATAAACCCTTACTAGCGATGCGCGAATTTGTTGACACCACACGAGCGTTGTTAAATATGGAGCGCGTGAGCTTTAGTGGTGAACATGTGCGATTGTATGATCTGCAATTGGATGAGCGCACTATAGCACCGATACCACGCCATGTACCGCTCTATATCGGCGCGACAGGACCGCGTATGATGGCAGTTGCAGGCGAGATTGCCGATGGTGTAATCCTTACACATCTTGTCTCACCGCATTATACGCAGGGCGCGATTGAACAATTGCTTGTTGGGGCGAATAAAGCTGGACGTGCATTAGATACGATTGATCGACCACAGGTGATTGTGTGTTCTATAGACAATGACAAACCGGATGTCGCGATTGACCGTGCGCGAAAGTTGGTCACATTATTTTTGCGTCAACAACCGGGGATGATGCGTGTGAGCGGTGTACGACAAGAGCTTATTGACGAAATCGCGCAGGTGCTTCCCATTAATCCACATGAGTCGCAGATCAATGACGCGATGCATCTGGTGCCGGATGATGTGGTTCATCTGGTTACGGCGACGGGTACAGTCAAGCAAGCTCGTGAAAAAGTGCGTGAGTATATTGCGGCTGGTGCAACATACCCTGTCCTGTATCCGCTTGGGAATGTAAACTACATCATCGATCAGTTCGCTAACGGATATTCAAGGGACGATGACCCTGTTCGGGAATTCTTCAACTGAGTCTTTTCCACTCTTCAGCGTAAATGCATTACACCGTTTGATACAGCATCCTGATGCACGCTATTGGGTTCTATGGTGTGCGCTTGCAGTGCTGTCTTTCGCGTTGTATATCAACGTAAGCTTGGATGCAGGGCAGGGCGAACTTTTGATGCCCTTAGATGATTCCTATATTCATTTTCAATATGCACGACAAATGATAAATGGGGAACCCTATGTGTATAACCCCGGCGATGTAGCCACTTCTGGCGCGACTAGTTTTCTTTACCCCTATGTTTTGTCTGTTGGCTATGCGGTTGGCTTTCGTGGATTATGGTTGGGCTTGTGGGCAATGATTATTGGGGTAACAGCATTTGTAGGGTCAATGGCGACCATACACTATATCGTTCGACATATTGATGAACGGATACCGCGCTGGTTTTCGGCTGGCTTCGCTGTGATGTTTGGCGTAAGCGGGCTGATGGTATGGCATTATATGAGTGGCATGGAAACAGGGCTGGTCATTACGTTGACATTTGTGACCCTATACAGCTTTGTACGGCGAAGTCTTCGCTGGTTCATTGTGAGCGCGACCTTATTGGCATTGATGCGTCCTGAGGGAAGTATTATGGCAATTATTGCCGTGTTGCTCTATGGAATACGTGCATATCAACAAGGTCATTTGATGCGACGTTTGATGTGGCTTGGTTTGCCGACTTTTGCGATTGTGATACAACCAACTTTGAATCTCTTGCTGACAGGATCGGTTTCGTCCACAGGTAATCAAGCTAAATCTATCTTGAGCATGATTCCCGGTGATCGAGATGTCATCATTGAGCGCATACTGGATAATTTTGTCCGTACTTGGGCGGAATTCGCGACAGGCACCGGCGGTGAATTCTTGCCATTGATGATATTTCCATTTGCGCTGGTTGGCTTCATCATCATGTTACTCAATCGAGAGACGCGATATACCGCCTTGCTAATCGCTGGTTGGATGATCGCAGTGAGTGGGGCAATTGCCACATTGGACACCGCATTCTGGCACTTTAAACGCTATCAAGTCCCATTAATCGCGTTATTTTTTCCATTAGCGGCGATTGGTGTCTGGTGGTTTTCATTACGTATTAGTGGCTCTTTCAGCACCCGTTTTCTACGCCGTATACGTGTTGGTTTGACAGCATTATTTATCCTGGTGATGCTTCCCACTTTTTCCCACTTCTTGCGCCTATATGAAGTGAATGTGGATAATATTGCCGCTCAACCGTACCCGATGGCACTGTGGTTAGCCGAAAACACGCCCGAAGATGCTGTCATTGCCGTGCATGATGTCGGCATGATGCGTTATGTAGGTGAGCGCTATACGATTGATATGGTCGGTTTGACGACAGCATCTGCCGCTGATTATTGGCGTAATGGTCCCGGCGCTGTAGCGGAGTTTTTGCATACTCATGATCCACAACCGGATTATGTCGCCGCATACACCACTGCGCGAGGGCTAAATTATCTTGAAGCAACGGACATTTATGGTGAATTGCTAGCAGAGTTTTCTGCACAATATGATCCGGCAGATAACGTGGCGCTCGGTGCAGAATTTCAGGGAATTTACCGTTTTGAACCCGTTCAGCGCGTGGATTTTCCCGTACAAACTGCGGTATGGGAACAATTGAGCAGTCGTGCGGTTGATGGTTTGCCCGTGTTGGTGGATTATGTGGATGTTGCAAATCTGTTCTCTGAGCGTGACCATGACTATCATTGGCAGACTACTGGAAATCAAGCCGGTTTCCCCACAGAAGTTTACCAATTTTCTTATGATAGTTGTGAATTGCCTCAAACTATGCAAACGGAATCACCCTGCGATGTGTTGGATGGTGGGCGGCGGATCAATACTGAGGAGCGATTTACGATGTCTCTACGTTCTTCGGCGGGTGGGGCGGTGTTGTTAACGCGTCTGCATCCGGCGTTCAGTGGATCATTTGATGTGTATGTGAATGACACATATGTAGCACGCCGTACAATACCGATGATTCCGGGACGCTGGTTGGATGTGGCGACATTTATTCCACCGGAAATTATCGATGGTTCGACAGGTGTGCATTTTCGGATTGCACCGGATGTGAACAATGGTTTTTATATGCCATATATGCATCAACTGTTGCAACTTGGTTCCGATGAGCTATACCGTGCGTGGTTAGAAGATTCGCCACGGGTAACATATCAAGATGGCGCAATTTCATTGATGGCTCTCTCTTTTGAGCAAACTGCTGATGCATTAGCTTTAGAATTGATCTGGCAAACTGATGGCACCGCATATGGGGATTATCGGTTTTTCGTGCATGTTTACGATGATGTGAATAACACGCCTGTTGCACAATGGGATGGATACACGAACGAGACTCTAACGCCAGCAAACTGGCTTGCGGGGACACTCACCGATACGGTTATGGTAGACTTAACCGGCCTTTCGTCAGGACAGTATGAAATTGCAATCGGATTTTACGATCCGCAGACGTTTGAACGGCTATTGCCAACAGCAGTCACTTATGATCCTGAACGAATTGATGCAATTGGTGAGCGAGTATTTATTGGAAAGATAACCCTGCCATGAGTGTGGATGAGCAACATGATGTATATAGCGCGCTGGCAAAAGCTCAAGCTGTCGGGTTGCCGGTAGCAATGGCAACGGTTGTGCACACCACCGGGTCTATGCCACGTCATGCGGGTGCAAAAATGATCGTTCATGTAGATGGTACAATTATCGGCACGGTGGGTGGTGGTGCGATGGAAGCACAGGTTATTGAAGAAGCGAAATCTGCGCTTGTTGATGGCGAGAACCGACTGAAAACATATACCCTAAATAGCCTTGATGATGGCGACCCCGGTATTTGTGGTGGGACGGCACAGATTTTTATCGAACCGATAGGTGTTTTGCCCGTGTTACTCATCATTGGTGGTGGGCATGTCGGCAAGGCACTAGCGGAACTCGGCAGATGGGCGGGGTATCGTGTGATCTTAAGCGATGATCGTGAGGAATACTGCAACGCGTCATACATCCCTGACCTTGCCGATTATGTAGTGTGCAAACCCGCCGAAGTTATCGCTAATGTCAAAATGACGCCACAAACATATGTCGCCGCGGTAACGCGTGGCTTACCAGTAGACATTGATCTAATCCCTTCATTGTTAGCGACCTCTGCACCTTATATTGGGCTAATTGGTAGCCGTAGACGGTGGGCAATTACGCTCAAAGCGCTAAAAGAGCGCGGCTTGGATGATGAGCAACTCCGGCGTATTCATGCGCCAATTGGGTTAGAACTTGAGGCGGAAACTCCTAAGGAGATCGCGGTAAGCATCCTTGCGGAAATTATCATGATCCGACGTGGGGGTACAGGCAAACCGATGCAGTGGATTGGTGATATTGAAGAGGCAACATCGTAACACAATAAGATAAAGGTTTTTTGAGTGAAGATTCTGTTTGTAAGCGACACCGTAATGCCGCAAATGGAGAGTGCGGCAAATTTGCGACGGCGATACAGTGATATTGACGTACTGATTAGTTGTGGGGATATGCCTTCGGTCTATCTGGAATTCATTACCTCTATATTGAGTATTCCATTGCTATTTGTACGGGGTAATCATGATGAAATGTACGATAATTACCCGCCGGGTGGTCAAGATCTTCATCATAAAATTGTTACATATAAGGGTATAAGTTTTGCCGGATTAGAAGGCTCAATGCGATATAATAAAGGGCGCATCCAATACACCGAAGCACAGATGGCACGACAGGTTATTGAAATGGGTCCCAAAATGCTCTATCGTCGCCTGCGATATGGGCATGGTGTGGATATATTTGTCACCCATTCCCCCGCAAAAGGTATTCATGATGCAGAAGATCGCCCGCATAATGGTTTTCGGTCCATGTTATGGTTCATGCAATGGTATCGTCCGCGCTATATGGTGCATGGTCATGTGCATACTTATGATCGTCGTAAGACCACAGAAACCGATTACTATGATACACATATCGTCAACATCAATCCGATTACGGTTATGGAGATCGAACCAAAATCGGTAAAGTCCTAGGAGGGCATTGATGGAAAAATCTCAAACTGAAATATTATTGTTATTACAAAGTCCAAAACCACGAGAGCGCGCTCTTGCACTTACTTTTGCGGGTAAACAACACTGTTATGCAATGCGTGTCCGTTGTATAGACGCACTTGATGATCCTAATAATGATGTACGCGCTATGGCGGCATGGGCGCTAGACCGACTCGCTAGCCCGGAAACCGTCCCTGCATTGTTGCATGCGCTCAACGATACAACCTTCGGCGTTCGCTCTAATGCAGGATGGGCGTTGGTTCATATCGCACAGCGCATTATGCCGGAAGTTGTTGTTCCCGATGTCGTGGAGATACTGCGTAGTGCAGATAATGAAGATGCGCGACAAATGGCATTTCTAATCTTGCATCACATTGGCGGTCAAATTGCGGACGAAGCGATTAACCGATATTGGCGACGTTAAACAGCCTTGATATAAAATCAACTTGTTGAAATCCTATAGCTAGGAAAATGAACTGTATGTGGGAACAGTATTTTACCGTAAACACCATTGATGATGCGGTGCGATTGCTCGGGGAACATCGTGAGTCCGCGCGGATTATTGCGGGTGGCACTGATGTTTTGATTGAGATGGAGCGTGGACAACGCCCTGATGTTACTGCATTGATCGACATCAGTCGAGTAGCGGGTGCAGATTCGATTATGCTAGATGAAAGTGGCATTATCCATCTTGGGGCATTAGTAACACACAATCATGTAGTAGGCAGTAGGCTATTGCGTGAACGTGCATTGCCATTGGTACAGGCATGTTGGGAGGTCGGGGCACCACAAATCCGTAACCGAGCTACTATCATCGGCAACCTGATTACAGCATCACCGGCTAACGATACAATCACGCCGTTGATGGCATTGAGTGCAAAGGTCACATTGAAATCGGTACGGGGCGAACGCATCGTTGACCTGAGTAATTTCTATACTGGTTTACGGCGCACGGTCATGGAACCAGATGAACTTATGATCCGTGTTTCATTCCCTGCAATGCCGGAATCTGCGCGGGGGACATTTATCAAACTAGGATTGCGACGCGCACAAGCGATTTCTGTCATAAATACAGCGGTGATGCTGGACTTTGACGATAATACTGTGCGTGAGGCGCGTATTGCACTGGGTAGTGTTGCCCCGACGATTATTCGTGTGCCATTTGCCGAGCAAGTACTTGTAGGCAATGTGTTAAACGCTAAGGTCATTAAAGAGACGGCACAAATGGCGGCAGATTTTCCGACACCTATTGATGATGTGCGAAGTACGGCGGAATATCGGACTGAGATGATTAGGGTCTGTGTTGCGCGGGCATTGCGTCAGCTAGCATCAAATGCACAAACAGTGTCGTGGGCAGGTGAACCGGCAATGTTATGGGGCGAGGATTTAACTATCAGCGGTGTTTCAGATGGCGAGACTGTCAAACACACAGAATCACAACCGATCACGCTCATGCTCAATGGACATGAACGCACTGTCGACACCGGGCAAGATAAGACGTTGTTACGCTTTCTACGTGAGGACGCGGGATTACCCGGCACAAAGGAAGGGTGTGCGGAGGGTGAATGTGGCGCGTGTACGGTGTTTTTGGACGGGGCGGCTGTCATGGCGTGTATGGTTCCTGCACCACGCGCACACAATGCTGATGTTGTAACCGTTGAAGGATTAGGTGATAACGAACACTTGCACCCGGTGCAACAAGCGTTTATTGATGAAGGTGCGGTACAATGTGGATATTGTACACCGGGGTTTTTGATGTCTGGCGCAAAATTACTTGATGAGCATCCAGAACCATCGCTTGCACAAATCCAGCAGAGTATCAGTGGGAATTTGTGTCGTTGTACCGGCTATTATAAGATCATAAAAGCGTTCCAATCCGCCAGCAAAAAGACACAAGTCCACAAGGAGGACTAAACTTCATGGGTTATAAATCATTCCAGGATGAATTCGGCGAGGAGTATGGAGAGAAGGAAGTAAAGCACAAAACAAGTATTCGCGCATTTTTGCCGATTTTTGGTTTATTGTTGTTCGTCGCTTTAGCGGCTGTTTCGTTTGTGCTTTCTGAACCATTGACAACCGTATTGCGTGATAATATTGATAATATCCCGGCTGATGAAAGCGTTCAGTATGTTGTTGGTGGTATTACATTTCTGGTGTTGTTGTTGATGACCGGATTCATGTATGCATTATTTGCTCCAAAACCCCAAAAACGTGTGACTGAAGCTGACCTGAAAAAAGAACGTACAATGAAGGCTAAAGAAAAAGAGATGGCGAAACGTCGTCGTCTAGCTATGGCAAAGAAAGAACAGATACGTCAGGCGCGGGAGCGTAAGAAACAAGAATAACTTACGTTGTAACTACAATGCGCTTAACCGACGTTTAACGATTTATCGCTAAACTCAAAACAAATTGATAGCTAAAGCGGTTGTTCGTGATCCGGGCAAACCGCTTTTGTGTCTCTATAACGTCTTGCAATATTTACTCATATCACTCTGACTCACATAAATACTATTGAACTTCAGGATATTGTGTCATGGATCGTACAGTTCCCAGAACCGGTAGCGAAGAAATTGAACTTTACATGCGTACCTATTATTCATTGTTACGCTCTACCGATACTATCAGAATCGAAACGCTGGTGGAAAGTCATACAGCGATGGATTCATCTTTGCATGTTAAAGCAAGGGAATCCGATGTGGATGTCTCCGCATTAGTTTATGGTTCGCTTCGTTTACCCTCAGTGATGCCTTTTGTTGAACATATTTTGATTGGACAGATTGAAAAGTCATTCGACGAGGGTGGGTATCATAATGTCACTGATTGGCAACAGGTCTATGCGCCCGGGCGACGGCGCCGTGTGCATTATGACGGGGATCATACACTTGCTGTGTTTATTGCCAGCCGATCTGATATTGATGACCTTGTTCCAACGCTGACCGCCTATCAGATTGAGTGGAATAAGCTCCATATGTTGCTTCAAAGCGAACTTGCACGAATGTTCCTTGCACAGAACTTTGACCTCACCAGCCCCTTACCAGAGAACACAACAAAATTGCTGGCAGATGTTTTGAAAATGAGTGTGGATGATCTTGAGCGCCTACAAAGAGCGTGGGGTACGGGTTTTATGAAAACACTGCAACGCATCGCAGATAGGCGCAAATCTATGGGGTTGAAATTGCTCACATCATCGCTTGCACACTATCGTCGTGCAACAGCGCATTGGTGGGGGGGACTGAATACGGTGGTGCAAGCACAGTCAGAAGAGTGTATGCCAGAAATTCGTCCGGTTTATTTTGTCTCTAGCAATACCCATTCTTTGCCAAATTTGCTCACTGGGTATGCGGGGCGGCATAAAAAAGCGCTTATCGGTTATGTGAAATCTGCCGGGCACGAGGACTTATTGGCAGAATATGATGCGATTCAGCGTGAAAAGAAAAACGCGAATCTGGAAAACTTCTTGTACTATGTGCTGAAAAAATATTTAACGGACTCAGGGCATTCTGTACAGGAAGAAGTGAACTTGGATGAGCGTAACGCGGGCATATACCGTGTGACAAATCAGCATGGATTTCATATTGATGGTCAAGTGATTGAGATCAACAAGCTCAAACCGGAATGGCTTGACCCTCGTTTATGTGATCGTATGGATTACCCATTATTGGCGGAAAGTGATGCCTTGATTCTCAACATTGATTATCCGCTTGGGCTTGCCGCTTACGAGATTCTAGCGCGTATCACTGAGCGTGTAGGGCATCTGCTCGGCGTGTATGTGATGGGTAAAGCGGCGACTTTGAACGGGCGTGTGGGCGATGTGATGATTCCGAATGTCGTACACGATGAGCATTCACAGAACACCTATTTATTCAATAATTGCTTTGCCGCGGGTTCAGTCACGCCATACCTGTCGTATGGCATGGTGTTGGATAATCAGAAATCAATTAGCACATTGGGCACATTTTTACAGAACCGAACCTATATGAGTGTCTTCTATCATGAAGGTTACACTGATATTGAGATGGAAGGCGGTCCCTATCTTTCGGCGATTTATGAAGCCTATCGCCCGAAGCGCCATCCACAAAATGAGATTGTAAATTTGCATGGTGTGCCTTTTGATATTGGCTTTTTGCACTATGCGTCAGATCGTCCGATGAGCAAAGGCGAGAATTTAGGCACAAGCAATTTAAGCTATGCTGGTGTCGACCCGACCTATGCGACATCTGTAGCGATTCTGCGACGAATCTTTGAGCAAGAGGCGGCGAGAATTCGTATAAAACAATCGGGTCAATCACCAATCCCTGTATCGTCATAATGACTATGCAGTTTCCACGATTACAATGGACTTTCTGATATACTTAAGCAGTGAATAGAATAATTTCGCACTATGTCGTGCGATTTTCCATTTTATGTGAAGAACTAACGAGTGACAGGGTTAACGAGGTTGCCAAAAGATAAAAACATCGTCATTGGTCAATCCATCAAGCGAATTGATGCACTTGGCAAAGTGACCGGAGAAACGCCTTACCCGGGTGATGTTGATATGGACGGTCAGCTATGGATGAAAATTCTCTTTAGCGAACGTGCTCATGCCCGCGTGACGCATATTGATACCCGTAAAGCCGATGCACTTGAGGGTGTAGTCGCTATATTTACCGCAAAAGATGTTCCTGTAAATGAATACGGTCTTATCACACCCGATCAACCAGTTTTGTGTGGTCCCGGTAGTGATCGTCCAGATGCCGATATCGTGCGATGTTTTGCCGATCAAATTGCGGTTGTGGTTGCGGAGACTGAGGCTATTGCAACGGCGGCGGTCAAGCTGATTGCCGTCACATACGAAGACCTTCCGGCAGTTTTTGATGCAGAGGAAGCGCTTAAGGATGATGCGCCACAACTCCACAATAACAATCCGAACAATGTGCTATGCCATTTTCGCATCCGTAAGGGAGATATGACCGTTGGTTGGGAACAGGCAGATGTGATTGTTGAGGGTGAATACAGCACATCCTGGCAGGAACACGCCTATTTACAACCTGAGGCTGGCTTGAGCTATATTGACGAAGATGATCGTGTGACAGTGGTTGTTGCTGGACAGTGGGTACACGAAGATCAGATGCAAATTTCGCATGCGCTTGGCTTGGAAGATGAACAAATTCGGGTCATTTATCCAGCGATTGGTGGTGCGTTTGGCGGGCGTGAAGACATGTCTGTACAAATTGTGCTGGCGTTGGCGACATGGAAATTACGTCGTCCAATCAAGATTATCTGGAGCCGTGAAGAATCGATTCTCTATCATCATAAACGGCACCCCTTTAAATTCTATGCTAAATGGGGTGCGACAAAAGACGGTAAAATCATCGCAATTGAGTCGCGGGTGATCGGCGATGCAGGTGCGTATAATTACACTTCGACCAAAGTTGTTGCTAATGCTCAGTTGATGGTTACGGGACCTTATGAAGTTGAAAATATCCATGTTGATTCATACGGCGTGTATACCAACAACGTACCATGCGGGGCATTTCGTGGTTTTGGAGCACCGCAAGCCGCACTCTGTGCAGAAGGGCAGATCAATAAGCTCGCTGATGCGCTAGATATGGATGTTGTCGAAATCCGTTTGCTGAATAGTATTCAGGAGAACAGCCTCTTATCTGTTGGAACGCCACTGCCTGCGGGTGTGACGATGCCACAGGTGATTGATTCCTGTGCGCGTGAGAGTTTTTGGACAAAGGATGCTTCCGATAATTGGAATCGCCTGGCTTATGATGTGCCGTATGACAGGAAAAATCCTGCGATCCGACGAGGTAATGGCTTTGCATGTGGGTTCAAAAATGTGGGTTATTCATTTGGCTTTCCAGAGCATAGTTGGGCAGAAATTGAAATTCATGGGCAGGCTGAAATTGACGAGGTTATTGTCAGTGCGGCTGGCGCAGATGTCGGGCAGGGAGCACACACCGTTATTATGCAGATGGCGGCGGAAGCGGTGGGTGTACCATTTCACAAAGTCAAATTGCGCGGTCATGATACGGCTCACGCGCAGTCATCCGGTAGTGCCTCCGCATCACGCTTAACGTTTATGGCAGGTAATGCCATTCGTGGTGCGGCAGAACAAGCATTAGAAAAATGGGCGCATGAAGAACGTCCGGCTAAGGCGGAATTCATGTATCGTCCGCCACCGACCACAATGTATGACCCTAAAACGGGTAAGAGTGAACCAAATTTCTCTTATGGCTATGCCGCGATTGCCGCTGA